>JAQGHZ010000112.1 GCA_028291485.1 Rubritepida sp.
TGCTGGTCTTCGCGCTGGACGCGGCGGTGATGGCGGCCTTCCTCTGGGAGGCCGGGTCGGTGCTGACGCATCACGGGCCGATGCTGGACGCCGCGCTGCGGCCGGAGGTGGCGCTGGCGCTGGCCGGGCCCGCCTGCATCCTGCTGCGGCAGCCGGCCGTGCGGGAAGGGCTGCGCGAGGCCGGCTGCCGCCTCCTCTATCACCTGGCCTGGGGCTACGACTGGTTCGCCGAGGCCTTCAGCCGCCGGGCGATGCAGCGGCTCTCCGCCCGGCTGGCGGCGCGCGAGGTGATGTGGGCCTGGCGCCAGCACCGGCATTCGCTGCTGCACCGGCCCGGCCCGCGCGACGTGGAGGCCTTTCTCGAACTGGCCTATGGCGCGCGCGCGGCGGAGGCGTTCCGGCGCGCCGCCGGACAGCTCGGCCACGGCGACTGGAGCCCCCGCGACAGGAGCCTCCGCGGCGGGTCGGCGGCCCGCAATCCGGCGGCAGAACGGCTAGAGGCGCTGCGCTGGTCGGTGCTGATCCGGCTCTTCGAGGGGCTCGCGGCCTCCAGCGCCCTCTGGCCGGCGCCGGCTTCCGGGCCGCGCCGGAGCCGCCGCCCCAACCGATGGCCGAGGCCTCGCCGCCGGACGCCGAGCCCGAGCCGGCGCCCTCCGAGTCGCCGGACGTCGCCCAGCGCCGCGTGGATCTGCGCGATTTCATCCGCAGGAAGCGGCAGGACATCACCACCGCCTATGGCTGGAAGCTGAAGACCGAGGCCGAAATCGCCCAGCGCGACACCTATCTCGGCGAGACGCGAAAGGAGATCGCGGAACTGGAACGGGAACTCGCCGCCTTAGGGTGAGGGTTTCGGTTTCGGTCCCCGGGGACGGAGCCGCTTCAATGCAGCGCATCACCCCGAACGTCGACGAGGAGCTGCTCGGCACACGGTGCCCCTCCAGAATCGACGAACGCCGGCGAGGGGCGCCCTCGCCAGCGCTCGTTGTCGGGCGAGTTCATCCCCCGACAACCTGTCCTGCGACCCCCTGGAGGCGATCGCGGGGCAGGCCTTCCCGTCAGTTCGTGTTCGAGCCCGGCGTCGTCGCCGTGCCCGGCCTGGGCCGGCCCGGAGTGGACGTACGGGCGGCCGGATCACTCACCGAAGGGTGTGACGGATTGGCCGCGTTGCCCGAGGCGCTGGCACCCGGCGTCGGCGTGCGGTCCAGGGCGCTGCCGGTGGGATTGCCCGTGCTGCCCGGGGGCGCACTGGGCTGGCCGACCGAGCGGCTCACCGAGGCGCTGGGATCCGATCCCGGCGGACGAGGCGTGTCGGAGCTGCTGCCCTGCGCCAAGCCTGCGGCCGGGGCTGCAAGCATTGCGACGGCCATGGCGAGGGCGGCCATGAGGCGTTTCAGCATTTGACATCCTCCTCCGTGCATTCATATGCGGCATCAACGCCGCCGCAGGGCGCCGGTTGCCGGGGCGGATCAGTCGTCCGTGGGTTTCGCGGGGTTGGCCGGCGCTTCCGGCCCGCCGCGCGCCTCGTCCTCGGGGCCGACGTGCCGGCTCTCGAGCTCGGCGATAGTGGAGCGCCGATGGTCCGTCTCGCGCAGCACCAGGCGCTCGATCCATTGCTCGGCGGACATGCCCTGCTCGGCGGCGGCCGCCTCGATGCGGGCGCAGAGATCGGGACTCAGGCGGAGCGGGGCATGGGGCTCGGTCATGCGAACGAAACGCGACGGGGCCGGCCCCGTTGCCGGCCCTTCCAATTCCCGGCCTGCTAGCCGGCCGAACACCTGCCGTGACATAGATGCTTGATGAGGCATCAACTTCAACGCACCTACGATGCGTCCCGTCCCCAGCGATGGTCGCGCGCCCGGGAGGACATCCTGCTGGGCCTGGCGCGCTGGCGTCTGGCCTGGGCCCTCGCCCGCAGCGACATCATGCACCGTTACCGCGGCTCCGTCCTCGGGCCGTTCTGGCTGACGCTGTCGACCGGCGTGATGCTGGCCGCCCTCGGCTTCCTCTATGCGAAGCTCTTCCGGATGGAGATCTCGGACTACCTGCCCTGGCTCGCGGTCAGCCTGATCGTCTGGAACATTATGGCGCAGATCGCGACCGACGCCTGCGCGGCCCTGACCAACGCCGAAGGCATTCTTCGTCAGATGCCGCTGCCCTACAGCGTCCAGGCGATCCGCACGGTGCTGCGCAGCGCGCTGGTCGCGGCGCACAATCTGCCGCTGATCGCCGTGGTCTTCCTGGTCTTCGGCTATGCCCCGGGCTGGGGCGTGTTCGCCGCTCTCCCCGGCCTCGCCCTGCTGGCGGTGAACGCCTTCTGGGCGTCGCTGCTGCTGGGGATGATCTGTGCGCGGTTCCGCGACATCCCGCCCATCGTGGCCTCCGTCATGCAGATCGCCTTCTTTGTCACGCCGGTCATGTGGAAGCCCGAGCTGGTCGGAGCGCACTGGGCGGTCTGGCTGCCGCTTAATCCGTTCTTCTCGATCATGGAGATCGTCCGGGCGCCCCTCATGGGCGGCAGCGCACCCCTCGTGGCCTGGGTGGCGGCGCTCGCCTACAGCCTCCTCCTCTGGGGCGTCGCGCAGGTCTTCTTCACGCGCTTTCGCGAGCGCATCGCATTCTGGGTCTGATGGCAATGACGCATATCGAGGCGGAGCGCCTCACGATCGAGTTCCCGCTCTACCACCACAATGCGCGCTCGCTGAAGAAGCGGCTTCTTTCCGGCCGGCCCGGCCGGCTGGCCGAGGCGGATAACCGCGTGGTCGTCGCGGCGCTGCGCGAGTTGAGCTTCCGCGTGGACGCCGGCGAGCGGCTCGCCCTTGTCGGGCCGAACGGGGCGGGCAAGTCCACGCTGCTGCGCACCCTGGCCGGCATCTACGTTCCCGTGGGGGGGCGGCTGAGCATCGAGGGCGAGACGGGGTCCCTCATCGATCCCTCCGCGGGCATGGACCCGCTGCTGACCGGCCGCGAGAACATCGTGCTGCGCTGCCTCTACCGCGGCATGACGGAGACTGGGGCCAGGGGCTTGGCGCAGGAGATTGCGGGCTTCGCGGACCTCGGCGAGTTCATCGACGTCCCGATCCGCGGCTATTCGACCGGCATGCACGTCCGGCTGGGATTCGCGATGGCCACCGCCATGGCCCCCGACATCCTGCTGATGGACGAGTGGTTCCTGGCGGGCGACGCGGAGTTCATGGCGCGCGCGGAGGAGCGGCTGGCGCAGCTGGTGACCGAATCGGAGATCCTCGTCATCGCCACGCACGATATGGCGATCGTGCGGAAATGGTGCACGCGCGTCATCCGGCTGGAGGGCGGCCGGATCGTCCATGACGGGCCTGTCGGCGAGGATTCGCCCCAAAGCGTCTGACGATCCTGGGAACCGGATGGTGGGCGCGACAGGGATTGAACCTGTGGCCCCTGCCGTGTGAAGGCAGTGCTCTACCGCTGAGCTACGCGCCCATCCGAGGGCGATCCGTTAGCGGCGGATGGCGCGGGGTGTCAAGACAGTTGCCACGCCTGACCGAAGCGCCCACGTATGATTCCATGCTGCGGCGCATCACCTTGGGCCTCGCCCTTCTCGCCTCCCCCGCGGCGGCGGAGTCGTGGCAGGCGAGCTATGTCTTCACCGTCGCAGGCGTGACGGTGATGGAGGCCCGCGTGGACCTCGACATCGGCGGACCCGGCGCGCCCTATATGATCGAGACCCGCACCCGGGCGCGCGGCGTCGCCACCCTCTTCTTCCGCGGCGAGCAGGTCTCGCGCAGCGAGGGCACTTGGCGCGGCCGGATCCCGACGCCGCGGGTCCATCGCAGCAGCGGCAACTGGCGGGGCAGCGCCCGGCGCACCGTGATCGAGTACGGCCCCGGCGGCACGCCGCGCGTCGCGATCCTGGAACCCGTGCAGGACCTGGAGCGCACGCCTATCCCGCCCGAGGCGCTGGCCGGCACGATGGATGCGCTCTCCGCCATGCTGCAGCTCTCGCGCCAGGTGCGAGAGACCGGGCGCTGCGAGGCGCGGGCGCGGATCTTCGACGGACGGCGCCTCACCGAGCTCGATCTTACGACCGATCCGGTGCGGCAGCCCGAGGGCGGCGGCCAGCCGAGCTGCGTGATCGAGAGCCGGATGATCGCCGGCGTGCCGGTGGAGCGGCCCGAGGATGCGCGTCCCATGCGCAGCGTGGTGCATTTCGGCCTCCCCGTGCAGCCCGACGCGCCGATGCTGCCCGTCCGGATCGAGCTGGCGAGCCGCTGGTGGGGCACCATCCAGGTGGTGCTGAACCAGGTCTCGCGGGGCGGGCCCTAGGGCCTGTGGACAGTTGGT
>JAQGHZ010000115.1 GCA_028291485.1 Rubritepida sp.
TAGAGGTCGCGCTCGATGGTCGCGACGTCGCGCTGCGCGGGGTCGTAGATGAGGATCTGCTCGATCTCGGGCCGCGTGGCGTTCGCCTTCTCGCCGATGACGGTCACGTCGATCGGCACCTGGCGCCAGCCGTAGATGCCGTAGCCGCCGCCCAGGATCTCGGTCTCGACGATCTGGCGGCAGCGCTCCTGCGCGCCGAAATCGGTCTTGGGCAGGAAGACCTGGCCGACCGCGATGGGGCCGGGCTTCAGCTTGTCGCCGCCGTCGCGCACGGCCTGGGCGAAGAACTCCTGCGGGATCTCGACATGAATGCCCGCGCCGTCGCCGGTCTTGCCGTCGGCATCCACAGCGCCGCGGTGCCAGACGGCCTTGAGCGCGTTGATGCCCGCCTCGACGACGGCGCGCGAGGGCTTGCCGTCCAGCGCGGCGACGAGGCCGACGCCGCAGGCGTCATGCTCGGTCGTGTCGATGCCGGCGCCGTCCAGCAGCGCCTTGTTGGCCTCGTAGGCTTCGACGAATTGCTTGCCGTTCTCGATCATGAGGATCACTCCGCCGCCTGGGGGAAGACTTCGGCCTTGGCCTTGATATAGGCCTCGATCTGCTCCGCCGCATCGCGCCCGTCCCGGATGCCCCAGACGACGAGCGAGGCGCCGCGCACGATATCGCCGCCGGCGAAGACGCCGGGCAGCTCCGTCATGAAGGTCCGGTGGTGCACCTTCAGCGTGCCCCAGCGCGTGACCGGCAGGCCGGGCTCGTCGAAGGCGTCCGGAAGGTCCTCGGGGTCGAAGCCCAGCGCCTTGATGACGAGGCTGGCGGGCTCGACGAAATGGCTGCCCTCGATGGAGGCGACCTGCTGGCGGCCGGTGGCGTCCGGCAGGCCCAGATGCATCTTCACGGCGCGCACGCCGGTGACGTCCTGGCCGCCCAAAAAGGCCTCGGGCGCGGAGAGCCAGAGGAAGCGCACGCCCTCCTCCTCGGCATTGTACACCTCGCGCATGGAGCCGGGCATGTTGGCCCGGTCGCGCCGGTAGAGGCAGGTGACGGATTTGGCGCCCTGGCGGACGGCGGTGCGCACGCAATCCATGGCCGTGTCGCCGCCGCCGATGACGACCACGTCGCGGTCCGCGGCGTTCAGCGTGCCGGCCTCGAACTCCGGCACGGCGTCGCCGAGGTTCGTGCGGTTGGAGGCGGTGAGGTAGTCCAGCGCGGGCACCACGCCGCCGAGTTCGGCGCCCGGCAGATCGATGTCGCGCGCCTTGTAGACGCCGGTCGCGATGAAGACGGCGTCGTGCCGCTCGCGCAGTTCGGCCAGGGACACTTCCTTGCCGACGGCCACGTTCATGTGGAAGTGGATGCCGCCCGCCTCGTACTGCTTCCAGCGACGGAGGACGATCTCCTTCTCCAGCTTGAAGTTGGGGATGCCGTAGATCATCAGCCCGCCGACGCGGTCGTAGCGGTCATAGACATGGACCTGGAAGCCGCGGATGCGCAGCCGCTCGGCCGCGGCGAGGCCCGCCGGGCCGGCGCCGATGATGCCGACGCTCTCGGGGCGCTCGCGCACGGGGATCGGCGGCTTCACCCAGCCCTGCTCCCAGGCGGTGTCGACGATGTAGCGCTCCACAGAGCCGATGGTGACGCTCTCGAAGCCCTTCTCGATGACGCAGTTGCCCTCGCAGAGCCGGTCCTGCGGGCAGACGCGGCCGCAGATCTCCGGGAAGGTGTTGGTGGCGGCGGCGACCTCGTAGGCCTCCTCCAGCCGGCCCTCGGCGGTGAGCTTCAGCCAGTCGGGAATGTTGTTGTTGAGCGGGCAATGGACCTGACAGAATGGCACACCGCACTGCGAACAGCGGCTGGCCTGGGCCGAGGCCCGGTCCGGATCGAACTTCGCGTAGATCTCGTTGAAATCCTCGCGACGCGTCGAGGCCGCACGCTTTTCAGGCGTCTGCTGCTGAAGACGGACGAATTGCAACATGCGCTCAGCCATGGGCACCTCAGCAGGGATCAAACGTCGCCGTGGAGCGTCGCTGCAGTGCAATTATATGACGTTTTCCGCCTGCACCAGAGCAAAAGCGACAATCACGTCAGCTATGCTGTCGTATTATCCAGCCGCCACTGCCTGACCGAAATCAGGTGCTTCGATACTCTCCCCATGAAGGTCCGCATCGGACCTTCACATCCCCGAACGCACGCGCCGCGCTCCGCCAACCTTGAATCGGGACAGGTAGGAGGGCACCAGCGCCTCCACCGCCGCGGGCACGATGCCCAGGTCGTCCAACGTCAGCGCACCGGAGGCCACGACATTGTCCTTCTGCAGCAGCAGGAGCTGATCGCGGGTCAGCGGCGGGTTGGGCAGCAGCTCGCCGATCCGCGCCTGCAAGGCGGCCAGACCGGCGGGGATGTTGATCAGGCGACGGTTCCGCCCCGTCTCCTTCACGACGAAGGCCATCAGCTCGCGGAAGGTCCAGACCTTGGGGCCACCCAGCTCGTAGATCTTCCCTTCGGTCGCCGGATCGGCCAGCGCCGTCATGATCGCCTGCGCCACGTCGCCCACGAAGACCGGCTGGAACTTCGTCTCGCCGTGGATCACCGGCATGAAGGGCAGGATCATCGCCATCTGGGCGAAGCGGTTGAAGAAGTGGTCGCCCTCGCCGAAGACGATGGAGGGCCGCAGGATCGTCGCCTTCGGGAAGGCCGCCAGCAGCTCCGCCTCGCCCTCCGCCTTGGTCCGGGCATAGGCGCTGCGGCTCGCAGGATCGGCGCCGATGGCGGAGATATGCACCACCCGCTCCACGCCCGCCGCCGCGGCCAGCCGGCCGATGCGCCCCGGCCCCTCAGCCTGGATCGCGGCGAATCGCCCGTGGAGGATGCCGACCGTGTTCACGACCAGGGACGCGCCCTCGATGGCACGCGCCACGCCGGCCTCGTCCGTCACATCGGCGGCCAGGCCCGCGATCTGGCCCACGCGGCCCATGGTGTGCATGCCCTGCGCGCCCATCGGATCATGCGTGGCGACGCGCACCACATAGTCCTCGCGGGCGAGCCGCTGCACCACATGCCGGCCAATGAAGCCCGAGCCGCCGAAAACCGTCGCCACCTTGCGCATCGAGAAGACCCTCCGTCCTGCGAGTCACATACGAGGGCGGCGGGACGACGCCAAGCGCCCGCGACGAAGCCTGCCGCACCCCGGCTTGACGACCCGTCCGGCCGCGTCTATCTGCCGGCTCACTTCGCCCCTACGACTTGCCCAGGTGGTGGAATGGTAGACGCGCTGGCTTCAGGTGCCAGTGACCGCAAGGTCGTGAAGGTTCGAGTCCTTTCCTGGGCACCACTCTCTTTTTCGTCGAGGCTCCCGATATGGCGAAGACTCTCTTCACCCCCGCAGGCGCGATCCATCTGCACGTCCAGGATCTGCCGCCCGACCTGAGCCTCGGCCCCGTCATCGCCGTGGATACCGAGACCATGGGCCTCGACCCGCGACGCGACCGGCTGTGCCTGGTGCAGATCTCCTCGGGCGACGGCGTGGCGCATCTCGTGCAGATCGTGCCGGGCCGCGGCCCCTCGACCAACCTCAAGGCGCTGATGGAGAATGCGGGGGTGGTGAAGCTGTTCCACTTCGCCCGATTCGACGTGGCGGCGCTGTACCAGGGAATCGGCGCGACGGTGGCGCCGGTGCGCTGCACGAAGATCGCCTCCAAGCTCGTTCGGACCTACACGGACCGGCACGGGCTGAAGGACCTCTGCCGCGACCTGCTCGGCGTCGACATCAGCAAGCAGCAGCAGACCAGCGACTGGGGCGCACCCGATCTCACGCCCGAACAATGCGCCTATGCCGCCAGCGACGTGCTGCACCTGCACGCGCTCTGGGCGCGGCTGGAGGCGCTGCTGAAGCGCGAAGGGCGGCTGGAACTGGCGGAGGAGTGCTTCCGGTTCCTGCCGGCTCGCGGGAAGCTGGACCTGATGGGCTACGAAGAGCCGGATATCTTTGCTCACTAAAGGTGTGAGAGGGGGCCCTGCCCCTCTCACGGTTTTCCCGCGCATGCGATTCGCCTTGGTGGGGAGTCGAGGAGCAGAGCCCCTCAAGGGTTAGACCGAAGCCGGGTCGTTCCACCCCACATGCCCGTCCTGCCTCCGGTACACCACGTTGATCACCCCGTTCGCGCTGTTGCGGAACACGATCACCGGGCTTCCTGCCAGGTCCAGCCGCATGGTCGCCTCGCCCACCGTGAGCAGATGCAGCTCGCCGAGCGGCTCCGCCACCACGGCCGGGTGCTCCGCCCCGTTCACCTCGGGCGCGTCGTCGCCATCCTCCTCCATCGGCAGCACGTATTCGCGCAGCACCTCGCCGTCGCGCGCCGGCGCCTGGCTGCGCGCATGCTCGTTCACCCTTCGACGGTAGCGCCGGAGTCGCTTGCCGACATGCTCGGCCGCGATGTCGAAGGCGCGCATCGCATCGGTTCCCTGCCCCTCGCCCCGCATAATCAGACCACGGCCGGCGTGGAGATTGATGTCACAGGCGAAGTGTCCGTCCTTGCTGCCCTTGGCGTCCTTCCGGAAGGTAACCCGCGCTTCGAGCGCGTGGTCGAAGTACTTCCCGGTGATGGTGCCAAGGCCGGTTTCGACGTGGGACCGCAGGGCATCGCTGGTGGCGAGCTGCTTGCCGGCGACAGTGATTTGCATTTGGTCTT
>JAQGHZ010000136.1 GCA_028291485.1 Rubritepida sp.
TGCTCGACCATGAGGATGGTGCGCCCGGCCGAGACGCGCTTGATGAGTTCGGCCACGCGATGCACGTCCTCGTGGCCCATGCCCTGCGTGGGCTCGTCGAGCAGCATCAGCTCGGGGTCCATGGCGAGCGTGGTGGCGATCTCCAGCGCGCGCTTGCGGCCGTAGGGCAGGTTTACGGTCAACTCGTCCGCCAGATGGTCGAGCCCGACTTCGGACAGCAGCGCACGGGCGCGGATGTCGAGCGGCTTCAGCGTGCGCTCGCTCTTCCAGAAGTGGTACGAAGTGCCGAGCGATCGCTGCAGGCCGAGCCGCACGTTTTCGAGCAGCGTGAGATGCGGGAACACGGCCGAGATCTGGAACGACCTGATGATGCCGCGCCGCGCGATCTCAGCCGGGCGTTCACGGGTGATGTCTTGGCCGTTGAACAGAATCGTGCCGGTTGTCGGCTCGAGAAACTTGGTCAGCAGGTTGAAGCAGGTCGTCTTGCCGGCGCCGTTGGGGCCGATCAACCCGTGGATGCTGCCGCGCCGGATGGAAAGGTTGACGTTCTGCACGGCGAGGAAGCCCAAGAACTCCTTGGTCAACCCCTGCGTCTCCAGGATCGTATCGCTCACTCGGCCGGGTCCCCTTGGATGTTCCCTCGACCGGTTCTCCGCCCGGCCTTGTTCGCCTGTATGGCGAGGCCGGGAGTGGCATGCAAGCTTTACGCTCAGGCCTGTCCGGACTGAATTGAACCGGACATCTTTGACCCTATCGTAGCCCGTCCTGGCCGGCGATCTCGTCCACGTCAGGCCGCCCACGCGGGGCAGCGGACGGCCGCCGGTGGCGAGCGCCAGGCAGGCCAGGATCTCGTCTTTGGCCGAGCGGGATGTAGATGGTGGCGCCCGGCCCATGCAGGTGAAGCGCGGCGCAATCTGCCGCAGCCTAGTTTCCTATTGAGCGGGACGCCGAGGGGCCTCAAAATGGCCTCTCCTTTGGGGAGTCCTCCGGCTTGGGCGCTTATGTTCGGCCGCGCGAGCTGCGCGCGGCGCTGGAAGTGCTGGCCGGACGGGATTGCCAGGTGATGGCCGGAGGGACCGACATCTTTCCCGCCCGCGCGCATGCGGCGGCCTGGGGCGCGCCACGCGAGGCGGACTGGCTGGACATCACCGGCATCGAGGGATTGCGAGGGATCTCGCGGGAGGAGGGCGGCTGGCGCATCGGCGCGGCGACGAGCTGGGCTGCGCTGCGCGACGCCGGGCTGCCTCGCGGCTTCGATGCGCTGCGCGAGGCGGCCCGGCAGGTGGGCGGGCGCCAGGTGCAGGCCCGAGCCACCATAGGTGGAAACCTCTGCAACGCCTCGCCGGCGGCGGACGGTGTGCCGCCGCTGATGATGCTGGATGCGGAGATGGAGCTCGCGAGCCTGCGCGGGACGCGGCGGCTGAGGCTGGAGGAGTTCATCCTCGGCAACCGGCGCACGGCGCGCGCGACGGACGAGCTGCTGGTCGCGATCCATGTGCCCGAGGCCATGGCGCAGTCGCCCTCGGTCTTCCTCAAGCTGGGATCGCGCGCGCATCTGGTGATCTCGATCGTGATGGTCGCGGCCAATGCGGCGGGGCGGGTGGCGGTGGGCTCCTGCTCGGAGGTTGCGCGGCTGCTGGACGAGCGCGGGCTGGCGCCGATCGACGACGTGCGCGCGACGGCCGGCTATCGGCACCTCGCCGCCGCGGAACTGGTGGCGCGCGCGCGGGAGCGGCTCGCCGCATGACATCGCTGCGCGTGAACGGCGTGGCCCGGCAGCTCGACCTGCCGGGTCAGGTGCGGCTGGCCGATGCGCTGCGGGACACGCTGGGGTTGACGGGCACGAAGCTCGGCTGCGACGCGGGGGATTGCGGCGCCTGCACGGTGTTGGTGGATGGCGCGCAGGCCTGCGCCTGCCTGACGCCGCTCGGTCAGTGCGAGGGCTCGGCCGTCGAGACCGTCGAGGGCCTGGCTGCGACGCCGGAAGGTCAGGCGCTGATGGCGCGCTTCCACGCGCATGGCGCGGCGCAGTGCGGCATCTGCACGCCCGGGATGCTGATGGCCGGGACCGAGCTGCTGCGCCGGAACCCCGCGCCGAGCGAGGCCGAGGTGGAGGAGGCGCTGGGCGGCGTGCTCTGCCGCTGCACGGGCTACCGGCGGATCATCGATGCGATCCGCGGTGTCGAGGCCGCGGCGGGAATCGGCGCCGTCGGCGACCGGCTGCCGCGCGTGGACGGCGTGCCCAAGCTGGACGGCACGGAGCGCTACGGCGCCGACCTCGCGCCGGCCGATGCGCTCTGGCTGCGCGCCATCCGCAGCCCGCACGCGCATGCGCATTTCGTGCTGGGCGAGGTCACGGATTTTCTCGCCGCGCATCCCGGAATCCGGGCGGTGCTGAGCGCGAAGGATGTGCCCGGGCGCAATGGCTACGGCATCTATCCGCATATCAAGGACCAGCCGGTCTTCGCGGCGGGGCGCGTGCTCTATCGCGGCGATGCGGTCTGTGCCGTGGTCGGCACGCGCGAGGCGGTGGAGGCGCTGCGTTTCGAAGCCTTGCCCATCGCCTGGGACGTGCGGACGCCACTGACCGATCTGCACGCCGCGCTGCAGGCCGAGGCGCTGCACGCGCAGTTCCCGGACAACGTGCTCGCCACCGGCCTCGTCCGGTGCGGCGATGCCGAAGCGGCGCTGAAGGACTGCGCCCATGTCACCGGGGGCGAGTGGCAGACCGGCTTCGTCGAGCATGCCTATATCGAGCCGGAGGCCGGCTTCGCGCGGCGCGTCCGGCCTCAGGCCGGCGAAGACAAAGGTCACGACCGCATCGAGGTCTGGTCCAGCACCCAGGCGCCCGGCATGGACCGCGAGGAGGTGGCCGGCGTGCTCGGCCTCGACATGGCGGATGTGCGCATCATCCCCTCGGCCTGCGGCGGCGGCTTCGGCGGCAAGCTGGATGCGGGCATCCAGCCGATGCTCGCCGTCGCGGCCTGGGTGATGGAGCACCCTGTCCGCGCCATCTGGTCCCGTACGGAAAGCATGGCGGCCAGCACCAAGCGACACCCCGCCGATATCGTCGCTCGCGCCGGCTGCGATGCGGAGGGCCGCCTCGTCGCGCTGGATTTCGAGGGCCTCTACGACACGGGCGCCTATGCGAGCTGGGGCCCGACCGTCGCCGGCCGCGTGCCGGTGCATGCCACCGGGCCGTATCGCGTGCCGAACGTGCGGGCCCGGGCGCGGGCGGTGCACACGCATCAGCCGCCCTCCGGCGCCTTCCGCGGCTTCGGCGTACCGCAGGCGGCGATCGCGCAGGAGATGCTGTGGGACCGGCTCGCCGATTCCTGCGGCCTGGATCGGCTGGAGTTCCGCATCCGCAACGCGCTCGTCGTGGGCGACACCACGGCCACGGGCCAGCTCCTGGAGCATTCCGCAGGACAGCGCCTCTGCTTCGAGGCGCTGCGCCCCGCCTGGATCGCGCTGCGCGAGCAGGCCGCCGCTCAACGCAAATCACGGCGTGATGCGCCACGGCGTGGGCATTGCCGGCATGTGGTACGGCATCGGCAATACCGGCATGTCGAACCCCTCCGAGATGCGGATCGTGCTCGGCCCGGATGGGCGCATCACCTTCTTCAACGGCGCGGTCGACATCGGCCAGGGCAGCAGCACCGTTCTGATGCAGATCGCGGCCGAGACGCTGGGCCTGCCGGTTGCGGCCCTCGGCCACGTGAACGGCGACACGGGAACGACGCTCGACGCCGGCAAGACCAGCGCCTCGCGCCAGACCTTCGTCAGCGGCCGCGCGGCGCAGGAGGCGGCGGCCGACCTGCGCGAGAAGATCCTGCGCGGAAGCAACGGCCAGCTCGGCTGGGACGGCGCGCTGACCTTGGACGGCATGCCCTTCCGACCTCCCGCGCCGCTGGAAGGCTACGGCCGCTTCGACCCGCCCACCGTGCCGCTCGATACGAATGGCCAGGGCATTCCCTACGCGACCTACGGCTTCGCCGCGCAGCTCTGCGCGCTCGCCGTGGACGTGAAGCTCGGCACGGTGAAGCTGGAGCGCTTCGTCGCCGCGCATGATGTGGGCCGCGCCATCAACCCCACCCTGGTCGAGGGCCAGATCCATGGCGGCATCGCCCAGGGCATCGGCCTGGCGCTCATGGAGGAGTACATCCCCGGCCGCACCGAGAACCTCCACGACTACCTGATCCCCAGCTTCGGCGACGTGCCTGATATCGACTGCATCCTGATCGAGGAGCGCGAGCCGCTTGGCCCTTACGGTGCCAAGGGCGTGGGCGAACCGGCTCTCGTCGCGACCGCGCCTGCCATTCTTTCCGCCATCCGCGATGCAACGGGTGCCGAGATCCATCGCATTCCGGCCTTGCCCCATCGTGTCCTGGAGGCGCTAAAATCAACGGGTATATGGTAGATCGCAAGACAATCGACCGGACTGGCATCTTCGGCGCCGCCGAGGCGGACGGCATCGTCCGCTGCGACGCCTGCCCGGTGCTCTGCCGCATCCGGCCCGGTCGCGCCGGCGCCTGCCATCGCTACGCCAACGACAACGGCACGCTCATCCGCACCGATCCGCTCGTCCTGCTGCGCCGGACCGTCGAGGCGGGCGAGCCGGTCGTCCCCTTCCTCGATGCCTCCGAGGATTGGGACGGCGGCATCGCCCCGCCCGCGCAGGAGGTCTTCGTCACCGCCATCGGTGCCGGCACGACCTATCCCGACTACAAGCCCGCGCCCTTCATCGTGAGCTCCAGACATGCCGGCGTGGACACGGTCACCGTCGTGACCGAGGGCATCTTCAGCTATTGCGGCCTCAAGGCGAAGATCGACACGGACCGCCACCTCGGCCCCGAAGCCGCCCGCGTGATGCATGACGGCGAACAGATCGGCCACGTCACCACGGCCGAATACGGCTCGCAGATGCTCAGCCTCGGCGGCGTGCGGCATCTCACCGGCGGTTCCAAGCGCGAGGGCAACATCACCTGCGCGGCCATGCTGGCGCTCTGCCGCAAGGAGGCGATCGAGGTCGAGATCGAGGGCGGCTCGAAACTCATCCTCCAGGCCGGCGCCGCGCCCATCGTGAACGGCGTGCCGGAGAGCCGGATGCGGGTCGGCTGCGGCCCGGCGACCATCGGCATCTTCGCCCGGCAATGGCAGGGGCATGTGGACGAGGTGATCGTGGTGGACGACCACATCACCGGCGTCCTCACCGAGCACCAGGCGGGGAAATGCCTGGACATGCGGCCCTCTGGCGTCCGCGTGCGCGGCCGGCGCTCCACGCCCGGCCGCTACTTCCAGGTGGCGCATCCCGGGACAGGCTGGGGCGGCACCGACATCTCGGACCCGCTGACCCTCATCGAGAGCATCGACCCCAGGCTCGCCTGGCCCGGCCTGCGCCTGCTGCTGACCAGCACGACCGGCGAGGACTCCCTTTATGTGGAGCTGGACGAGGCGTTGCGGCCGGTCCCCGCGCAGATGCCCCGCCCCGTCGCCGGCACCGTCGCCCGCATCGGCGAGAATTGCGAACCGGCGCTGACCTCCATTCTCTTCATGGCCGGGGCCGGCGGCTCGCTGCGCGCCGGCGTCACGGAGAACCCCATCCTTCTCACCCGCAGCGTCCAGCGCGGCGACGTGCGGGTGACCATGGGGGGCGCGCCCTGTTATCTATATCCGGGTGGAGGGATCACGATCATGGCGGATGTCCTGACCATCCCGGACAAGGCCTTCGGCCATGTGCCGACGCCGGCGCTGGTCGCGCCCCTCGAATTCACCCTGCGCGCCGGGCTCTATGCAGCGCTCGGCGGCCATGTGGAGCAGGCGCTGAGCCTCGAGGTGCTGCTCGCCCGGTACGGCCAGGGCGCCACCAGCGAGGCGTGGCCCGCCGCCAACCCCTGGCCGAGCGCGCCGGGATGAGCGGCGGCCTGCATTGGGAGCCGCCGCGCCGCGCCGTGCTGCCGGATGGAAGGCTGCACCTGCAGGACGGGCCGATCGACCTCGTGATCGGCATCGAGGGTGCGCGGGCCGCCATCCTGGAGGCGCGCGAAGGCGCCTGGCGGGCCCTGCATGGGGTCCTGGCCGCCCTCTCCGTGGAACTTCCCTTGCTGCGCGCGCCTTTGCTCGGACGCCTGCCCGATCTGCATCATCCCGTCGGCCGGCGCATGGCCGAGGCCGCCTGGCCCCACCGGGCGCAATTCGTGACGCCCATGATCGCCGTGGCCGGTGCCGTCGCCGAGCATGTGCTGTTCGCCATCGCCGCCGTCCCGGGCCTGTCGCTCGCGCATGTGAACAATGGCGGCGACATCGCCCTGCATCTCTCGCCGGCCAGCACCCTGCGGGTCGGCCTCATGGAGGGGCCTGAGGCGGCCGCGCCGAACGGCCTCGCCGTCATCCGGGCGGCCGACCCGGTGCGCGGCATCGCGACCTCCGGCTGGCGGGGGCGGAGCTTCTCGCTCGGCATCGCCGACGCCGTGACCGTCCTCGCCGAGCGCGCCCCCGAGGCCGATGCGGCGGCGAGCATCATCGCCAATGCCGTGGACGCCGAGCACGCTTCCGTCATCCGCCGTCCGGCCGAGAGCCTCGA
>JAQGHZ010000138.1 GCA_028291485.1 Rubritepida sp.
GCAGGACCTTGTCCTGAACAACAGGGCTGGTGCCTTCTGGGCACCAGCCGCCGTTTAACACTTTGACCGATGTGGCCCTCGGGCGCGGATGCGCTGCGCAGCATGGTCGAGCGCGACAGGATGGAGGCGGAACGCGACGCGCGGATCATCGCGGCGCGGGAAGGCGTGGACCCCGGCACCGTCACCTGTGTTGCACAACGGCAGGGTGCCGAAACGCAACACCGTCCCCCGCCGCTGTTCGCCAACGGGGTCAAGACCCTGACTGCCGTCAAGGCCCGGGAGGTCGCGGTATCCGCCGCCGCGAAATTCGCATGGCGCTTGCAGACGCCCCCGGCGCCCCACCATCCGCCGTCAGCAGCACTCGGGGGACCGCCCATGTTCGTCGGCCACCGCATGCGCCGCGCTCTCACGGCGGCAACAGGGGTTCGAATCCCCTAAGGGACGCCATTTCTTTCAATGGCTTAGTGGCGCCTCCGGGCTCGGTGTCCAATCCGGTGTCTGCTATGGCCTTGGAAGTCATCCGCCGAACTGCGGCTGCCAAGCCAGTCACCACCCCACTGCCGCAGACCTTCTCGTCGCCCTCGGCGGCGTCCCGAACACATAGCCGGTCGTTCTCGCCGACATCGGTATCTCTCGACAGCGTGCAGGTGAGATGCGGCATCTCGCCGCCTCAGGTGAAGAGTGCCTCCGCGAAGAGGTCAGCCGGCGCAGGCTCGCAACTGGTGTGGCGATTGGCTCTCAAAAGCGAAACGCCGCCCCTTTGACGGGACGGCGTTTCCATTGCCCTGCCTAGACGGACTGCTCAGCCGAGCTTTGTCCCCACGGCGGGGGTCGTGCTCACGAGAGCCGCCATACGCGGCATGTGACAATGAGACATCTGACCACCTCCTTTCGGTTGTTGAACAAGATCACTAAGTGGGCCGCGCCGAGCGACTTTCAATCCGGGCGCATATGCTTCCGCCGGGCGCCATTCCAGCGGCCCACGAGACTCCCTCGATGCGCGACCTGAAAGACGGCGCCTCGCCCTGCTCTGGCCATCCTTGTCATCCCTGAATGATGGGCTGAAACTTTCTCGCTATCAGGAGGGCCTCGATGCTCAAGCGCCTATTCGTCGTTCCCGTTCTCTTCCTCGCAACCGCCTGCGGGACCACCACTCCCGGCCGCAGCATCGATCCGGCGGCCCGTCGGGCCATGATGGAGGCGCTGCCCAACCAAGGAAGCTGCCAGTCAGCCGAACCCGAAGGCGCCCGAGCCTGCACCATTCGGCTTGGCTCGAAGGATGTGCGAATTTCCCAGTGGCGGACCCTCACCACGATCCGGTACCGCGATACCGATACCTCCGATCCGGCGTTCCTAAACGGCATGCGACGGGTGCTGACCACGGCCCAGACGCCCGACATCGATCGTGCCATGTCCGTCGTCGCCAGCCATGGCAGGTCTGGCGTAATGGTGGATTTCACGAGCGGCTGCTTTCCGGATACCAGCACGCCGCAAAACACTGAATGCTTCGTGATGCTGACCTACTGATCCACGGAATGGGTCTCCGGCCGCCCGGCTTGATGCGGTCGAGGCGCGGCGGGACCGGGCTTGCCGTCCGGCTACCTGATGGTCCCGCCGGAATATGCCGAACGCCGCTCTTCTGGCGAAGGGCAGCGCAACCAGGCCCGGGCGCGGTTCTCTGCATGCGGCGCGCATCGTTGTCGCGGTGCTTCGGCGTCCAGCCCTCGCGGTTGCTCGCGCAGCTTCTCGCCCGTGGCCTACCAGGCACAGGCCTGCCGTATCTCCGGCCAAGCCGTGACCGACCGCCCAAAGGAGCGCGTAATGGCGATGCCCTCGCGGGTCGGCGCCAGGTGCTGCCCGCTGGCGGGCGACAACGACGACATCACGCCGGGCGCGCCCTTCGCGATCCGCTTCACGGTCGCGGCATGGTTCTGGGTGCGGTCGGCTGGACGTGCCTAGGACGCGTCCGGCCCCATCACCAGGCGGCGCAGCTGGTTGAGCCGCACGAGCGACCCCAGCGCGGAGGTGCCGTCGCAGCCCGCGAGGCCGAGCGACAACGCCTCCAGCGCGGCCATGGTGGTGGCGTGCAGCGCGACATGGCCGGTGCGGCCGCGGCGCGCTTGGATCAGCACCTGGGCCCGGGCGGTGACCTTGGCGTCGGCGGAATCCGAGATCATGACGACCGGCAGGCCGAGGCGCCGTGCCTCCTGGCTGGTGGCGACAATCTCGCGATAGGCGCGGCCATAGGTCATGGCCAACACCACGTCACCTTCGCGCAACGCCAGCAGCTGGTCGGCGAGTGAGATCCCGGCGGCGTCGAGCGTGAAGGCGACGCGGCCCGAGCGCTGCAGAATCGACGCCATGTAGCGCGCAAGATGCGCCGTGGGGCCGATGCCGTAGGTCACGATGCGCTGCCCTTGATGCATCAGCGCGATGGCATCGAGCATCGCCTGCCGCACGGCCGGATCGTCGAGCGAGGCCATGGCCTCGCGCTGCAGGTCGAGCGCCAGGTCGAGTGCGTTGCGCGCCCCCTCGCCGGCCTCGGCGAGGGTGTGGCTGAGATCGGTGGCCGGCCCCTCGGCCTCGGCGCTCATGGTTGCGGTCAGGACCTGCTTCAGATGCGGCAGGCCGGTGAAGCCGAGCGCCTGAACGGAGCGGATGACGGTGGCGTCGGAGACACCGACGCGACTTGCGATGTCGGCAGCGGAGCTGGTGAGGATGGCGAGGCGGTTGGCAAGCACGAAAGAGGCGAGCAATCGCGCGGCCGGCGGCAATTGCACGACGGAATCGGAGCGGAGGCCTTCCAGCAATTCCTTCGACGTTCGTGGCTCCGCCATCATCCGATTCTGCTCCAGCGCGACCGTGCATTCCCGGCGCGTATGGCCCGTCGCGCGAGCGGCTGTCCACAGCGCCGCTGCGATCGATTCGGGTGGCGGTCGTTGCGAACTCTCTGACTTACGCCGTGCATATTGCGCACCTCATCCGGTGTCCGCGCTGGCCAGTGCCATGCGCCCTTCCGGGTCGGAGGGCGTGGTGCGCGACCGCGTGGTGGTCGCGCATCCGAAGCCTCCCGGTCAGGCCAGCCGCGCTGCCATCGCGCGGCCATGCTGGTCGATCCAGAGCAGGATCGACCAGCACAGGATCGCCCACGCCGCGCCGATGCTCCAGCCGGCCAGCACGTCGCTGGCATAGTGCAGGCCGAGATAGACGCGGCTGGCCCCGACGAGCAGCGTCAGCACCAATGCCACGGCCACGAAGTAGATCCGCAGGTGCCGCTCGGCCGTCACGCGGGCCAGGATGATTCCGATGGTGAGGTAGGTCACCGCCGAGAGCAGCGCATGGCCGCTCGGGAAGCTCGCCGTGAAGACCTGCGCGATATGCGGATAGTCTGGGCGCGGACGGTCGAAGCCCTGCTTGAGCAGGGTGCTGACCAGGATTCCACCCAGCACCGAGGCCGTCATGAAGAGGGCCGCGCCGCGCTGGCCGACCATGAGCAGGTAGCCCAGGGCAACGACGAGCACGAAGCCCAGCACGGCGAAGCTGCCGAGCGCGGTGACGTCGCGCATCATCTCCTGGACCCAGGCCGGGCCGATCGGCCGGGCGAGGTCCCCGCCGTGGCGGAGGGCCATCACGACGGCGGTGTCGAAATGCGCCATGTCGCCTTCGACCATCTCGTCCGCCAGCCCGACAAAGGCCAGGAACAGCGCGGCGAAGGCGAAGAGGGCGACCACGAGCACGACCTCGCCATGCAGCAGACGGCGCGCGATGCGCAGGCGCAGGAAGGAAGCGGACCGCCCCGTCAGAACCACGTTGGCGAAGAGGATGGTGGCGCATCCGGCGAAGAGGCCGATCCCGGCTGCCTCGCCGAAGGCCGGGATGAGGAAGGTCGTGACGCCGATGGCGGCGCACCAGAGCAGCAGGGCCAGGGCCAGCGAGCCGTCATCCACG
Source organism: Rubritepida sp. (assembly GCA_028291485.1). GTDB lineage: Bacteria > Pseudomonadota > Alphaproteobacteria > Acetobacterales > Acetobacteraceae > Roseococcus. The sequence continues at coordinate 3,949 of JAQGHZ010000138.1, forward strand.
AAGAGATGGACGATCTCGGCGGCGATCGCGCGGAGGGTCTTCATCGTGCGGCCTCCTTGGCGAGCGGCGCCGCGGCCAGATGGACGCCCAGTAGGGAGACCGCGGTCAGTCCAGCCATGATGGCCAGCAGGGCGAGGTCGTTGCCGGGCCATGCAGCGCCCATGCCTTCGCCGGTCCAGTAGATCCCGAAGGCGGAGATCACGATGCCAACGGCGAATTTCAGCGTATTCTCCGGCACGCGCGCAAGCGGGCGATGGACGGCGACGGCGACGAGGGTGACGGCGACGGCGGCCAGCAGCGCACCGCCGGCGGCCGCGAGCAGGAGATCCGGACCGCCGGCCGAGACGGCGAGGACGATGAAGGCCACCTCCACCCCCTCCAGCAGGACCGCCTTGAAGGCCGTGGCGGTTGCGATGGGGTCGACGCCGTGGCGCGCCGAGACGCCGGCCAAGGCGAGGTTCGCCTTCTCGTTGCGGAAGACGGCGTCCTCGTCATGCAGCGGGATTCGGCCGGCCGAGCGGAGGACCGCCTTGCGCAGCCAGCGCATGCCGAAGAGCAGCAGCAGCAGCCCGACCATGAGCTGCAGCGCGTGCTCGGGCAGTTGCGCCAGCGCGGGCCCGAGGGCGAGCACGATGGCGAAGAGGGCGACCAGGCCCAGAGCCGTTCCGACAAAGGCGGAACGCCATCCGCGGACGGTGCCGACGGCGAGCACGATCGTCGCCGCCTCCACGCATTCGACGACGGAAGCGAGGAAAGCCGCTCCGGCCGTCGGGACGAGATGCATCAGGGCCATGTGTCAACCTTCTTGCTCTGTGATCGGTAGTGCTTACTACATCAATCTGAGGTAATGGAGTGAATACTACGTAACGTCAGGTCGGCCGGGCCGAAAAGATCGACAAGCGGGCGACACCACCGAAGGTGGAACGCTTCCGGCGCAGGCAGCGCGGCACCTCGAACGCCATCGGCCGGCTACAGCACGGGTGGCGGCGGTGTGGCCGTGGGCTTCGCACTCGATCTGGCGTGCCCGACGCCTGGGCCTCATAATCGTCACCACGCGGGCCGGCGCGCAGGCAGACCGGCACCAGGAGTGGCACCGCGGATGGCCGATACGATTCCCAGCGATCCAGGCCAGCAGCCCCGGGTCGTCTCGAGCCTGCCGCCCCTCTTCGGCCGGGTGGTCCCGCTCGATCCGGCGAAGCACGCCGGCCTCAGGCTCGATCGCGCGGCCGGTCTCGGCTTCGCGGCGCGGGCCAATGCGGTCCCGCTCAGCCTCGTGGAGCTGCCTTTCGCGGCGCGGCACTTTCCCATCGTCTTCGCCGACGGGCCGCTGCCCATGCCGCTGGCGATCCTGGGCTACCGCAACGGGGAGAACCTCTTCGTCTCGCACCAGGGGGAATGGCGGCCGGGTGTCTACCTGCCGGCCTATCTGCGCAGCTATCCCTTCGTCTTCCTGCAGGAGGAGGGCGGCAGCACGCTGCATCTGGGCATGGAGCCGGACGCGCCCGCCCTGCACACCGGCGTCGGCGAGGCTCTGTTCGAGGAGGGGCAACCCAGCGCCTTCCTCAAGGAGATGCTGCGCTTCTGCGCGGACCTCCGCGGCAGCCTGCTGGAGACGCAGGCCTTCGCCGAGGCGCTGCTCGCGGCCGGGCTTCTGGAAAAGCAGGAGGCGCGGGTGGAGTTCCGCACCGGCGGCACCGCAAAGCTGGATGGTTTCCTCGTGATGGATCCGGCCCGCTTCGAGGCGCTGCCGGACGCGACGATCCTGGACTGGCGCAAGCGGCGCTGGCTGGGCGCGGCCTATGCGATACTGCAGGCCAACGCGTCGTGGAGCACGGTGCTGGAGCTCGCCGAGGCGCGGGCCGCCTGATCCGACCTCCTTTCCTTCGCCCTTCGCTGCCAGGATGACTGCCATGACCCGCCTGCCCCTCGCTCTTCTTTTGATGACCGCGCTGCCGGCCGCCGCACAGGCCCCACGGGCGGGCCAGCCGCCGGCCCGCGCCCCCAGCGCCCCCGCCTCCAACGCGCCCACGCCGGCCGCCCGGACCGTTCCGGATCGCACCTCCCAGGCCTATGGCGACTGGGTCGTGCGCTGCGAGAATCGCCTCGCGGAGGGGGCGGCCCCGGCAGCCCGAACCTGCGAGATGGCGCAGGGCGTGCAGAACCAGGCGCAGCAGCCGGTGGCCCAGATCGCGGTCGGCCGCCCGACGCGGGATCAGCCGTGGCGGCTGGTGGTGGCCGTGCCGGTCAATATCCTGGCCGCCGCGCCGGCCCGGCTGATGGCCGAGGATCAGGGCCCGCCGGTGCCGCTCCAGCTTCGCATCTGCGTGCCAACGAGTTGCATGCTGGAGCTGGAGCTGAACGAGCCGCTGCTGCGGCAGCTTCGCTCCCGCGACAATGGGGTGGGCCGGGTCGAGTACAAGCTGGCGAACGAGGCGGAGATGGCGATTCCCCTCTCCTTCCGCGGCTTTGCAGCGGCCTTCGAGGCCTTGCAGCGCGAGCCGGGGTAGGTTCCGCTTTTCGAGGCAGGGAAGTCCCTCTCCGGGCGCCGCCGCCCCTCCGCCGGATGGCAGGGGATCGGCGATAAAATCCTCCCACCCTGCCCTCTCCGAGTTGACCGCCCCTCCGCCAACCGCGACTCTGCCGCCGATGCCCGGGAAATCGTTGGAGTTCCGCCACCTCGAAGCCTTCCGCGCCATCATGCGGAGCGGGACCGCCACGGGGGCGGGCGCCATGCTGGGCGTCTCCCAGCCGGCCGTGAGCCGGCTCCTCTCCCAGACCGAGGTGCTGGTCGGCTTCCCCCTCTTCGAGCGCCTGCACGGCCGTCTGGTCCCGACCGTGACGGCGCAGGCGCTCTACGAGGAGACGGAGCGCATCTTCACCGGCATCGAGGAGATCGCCGCCCTCACCGAGCGGCTGCGCATCCAGTCGCCGCGGCGCGTCGTCATCGCCTCCCTGCCGACCATGACCCTCTCCGTCCTGCCCGGCGCCGTCATGGCCTGGCGCAAGGCCGGGCGGCGCGAGACGCTCTCGATCCATTCGCGCACGGCGGGCGGCGTGCTCGGGCTGGTGGCCTCGCGCCAGGCCGATATCGGGATCGCGGTCGGCGTGCCGGCCATCCCGGGCGTGCGCTCCACGCCGCTGGCCCGCACCCGGGCCTGGTGCGTCATGGCGCCGGGGCATGGGCTGGCCGCCAGATCGGTGGTGCGGGCGGTGGATCTGGACGGGCAGTCCTTCATCGCGCTCTCCCGCGAGGAGGGCCGGCAGGCGCTGATCGACGAGGCGCTCCGCGGCAGCGGGGCCCGTGTCGTGGAGACGGTGGAATGCCGGATGACGGCGGGCGCGGTGGGCATGGTGGCGGCCGGCGTGGGCGTCACCATCGCCGACGCCTTCTCCATCTCGGTCTATCTGGAGCGCGGCCTTGTGCTGCGGCCCTTCGAACCCGCGGTGACCTTCGAATACCGCCTGATCTGGCCCGAGGAGATGCGCGACAACTTCGGCCGCGCGGCCCTGGCGCAGGCCATCCGCCACGAGGCGCGCCGCGTGCTGGAGCGGGTGGCGGCGGCCGCCGCCCCATAACCGGCGGGGCGGCCCGATAACGCATTGGTATATGGCGCGCCGGGCCGGCGGCGTGCGAGCGTGACGCCTGCATGACAGACCCCTTCGCCCCCGGCTTCGTCGAGCGCCCCTATTGGTGGGACGCCGCCCCGCCCACCATCGACACGGCGCCGCCCCTGCCGGACGAGATCGAGGTCGCCATCATCGGCGGCGGCATCGCCGGGCTTTCGACCGCGCTGGAGCTCGGCCGCAACGGCGTGAAGAGCCTGGTGCTGGATCGCGAGATGATCGGCTGGGGCGCCTCCTCGCGGAACGGCGGCGCGCTGGCCGGTGCGGGCAGCCTCGGCAAGGTCCGCCCGGACCTCGCCGACGTGCTGGGCAAGAAATTCCTCCAGGAGCTCTCCGAGGAGAGCGAGGGCGCCTTCGAGAGCTTCGAGGCCCTGGTGGCGCGCGAGGGGCTGGACTGCGACTTCGTCCGCTGCGGCCGCTTCGTCGGCGCCCACGCGCCCAAGGCCATGGACGCGCTGAAGCGCCGCGCGGAGCTGATCAACGCCGCGGCCGGCGAGCAGGCCTTCATCATCCCGAAGAATCGCGTCGCCGAGGAGATCGCGACCGACCGCTTCGCGGGCGGCATGGTGCTGCACCGCGCGGGCTCGCTGCATCCGGCGAAATATGTCCGCTCGCTCGGTCAGGCCGCCGAACGCAACGGCGCGATCCTCGCCGGCGGGACCGAGGTGCGCGGCTACCGGCGCCAGGCCGACGGCAGCTTCGTGGTCGACACCAGCCGGGGCGTCGTCCGGGCGCGCCATGTGATGGCCGCGACCAACGGCTATACCGGCAAGGCCACGCCCTGGCACCGCCGCCGCCTCATTCCCGTGGCGAGCTACATGATCGCGACCGAGGAGATCGGCGAGGAGCGCGTGCGCAAGGCGTTGCCGAAGCTGCGCGTCTATGGCGACACCAAGAAGGTCCTCTACTATTTCCGCCCTTCGCCGGACTACCGCCGCATCCTCTTCGGCGGCCGCGCGAGCTTCGTCGATGCCGACACGAAGCGCTCCGGCGCGACCCTCTATCGCTTCCTTACGGACCTCCTCCCGGAGTTCGAGGGAACCAAGGTCACGCACAGCTGGAAGGGCAATGTCGCCTTCGCCTTCGACATGATGCCGCATGTCGGCGTCGAGGACGGCGTGCACTACGCCATGGCCTGCAACGGCAGTGGGGTCACGACCATGACGCATCTCGGCACGGTCGTGGCGCAGCAGATCCTGGGCGGCAGCAACAGCATTTCCGCTTTCGCCCGCCTGCCCTTCCCGACCAAGCCTTTCTACAACGGCAATCCCTGGTTCCTTCCCATCGTCGGCACGGCCTATCAGCTGCGCGACCGGCTCGATGGCTGGCGGCTGCGGAACTAGGCGACGATCATGGGCCAGCACCCCTACTTCACCCGCGCCGAGTATGACGGCCGCCTCGCGCGGCTGAAGGCGCGGATGCGCGCCGCGAAGGTCGACGCCGCGCTCTTCGACGAGATCGAGGCGATGATCTGGGTGACGGGCTTCGGCAGCTCGGCCAACCGCTGGCGCTGCGCCGTGATCCCGATGGAGGCCGAGCCCTTCTTCCTGATCCGCGCGCTCGATGCCGGCATCTGCCGCGACCGCAGCTGGATCGAGGACGTGCCGACCTATCGCGACTGGGAGGACCCGATCCCCGTCCTCGCCGCGAAGCTCGCGGAACGCGGGCTGGCGGAGGCCCGCATCGGTCTCGATTTCGAGAGCTACGGCATGTCGGTCGGCCGCTTTGCCGCGATGCGCGCGGCGCTGCCGAAAGCCGAGTTCGTGGACCTCGGCCCGGTGATCGCGGAACTGCGCCTCATCAAGTCGCCGGCCGAGATCGAGCTGCTGCGCCGCGCCGCCGCCATCGCCGACCAGGCGACGGTGGACGCCGCCGCCGTCTGCGTGGTGGGCGGCTACCAGCGCGATGCCTCCAAGCGCGCGCAGATGACCTTCGTGGAGATGGGCGGCGACCCCTACCGCCCCGGCCCGATCACCGCCGGCCGCGGCTGGAACTTTCTCCACGCGCCCTCCGGCGACGAGCCGCTGGAGAAGGGCGACGTGGTCCATATCGAGCTCACGCCGCGCATCCACGGCTACAGCTCGCGGATCATGCGCAACGTCGTGCTCGGCCCGCCGGAGCCCGAGCGCCAGCGCGCCATGGACATCCTGATCGAGTTGCAGGACCGCCAGATCGCGGCGATGAAGCCGCGCGCCATCGCCTCCGACATCGACGCCATCCTGCGGCAGGGCGTGATCGAATCCGGTCTGCGCGACAGCTACGACAACATCACCGGCTACACGCTCGGCCTCTACGGCGATGCCGGCCCGCGCACCAGCGACTTCACCCGCATCCTGCATCCCCAGGCGCATTGGCCGATGGAGGCAGGCATGGTCTTCCACATCTATGCCTCGGCCGGAGGTGCCGCGATCAGCGAGAGCGTGCTGGTCACCGAGACCGGGTCCGAACGCCTCACGCGCCTGCCGCGCGGCTTCATCCTGAACGCGTGATGGCGGGGCGCATCATCGTCCTGGGCGCAGGCGTTGCCGGGCTGGCGACGGCGCTGCCCCTGGCCCGCGCCGGCCGCGCCGTGACGGTGATCGACCCGCTGCCGCCGGCCGGCGGCAGCTCCTTCGGCAATGCGGGGCTGCTGAGCCCGGACACCTCCATCCCCGTCGCGCTGCCGGGCATGCTGCGCAAGGTGCCGGGCTGGCTGACCGATCCGCTCGGCCCGTTGGTGATCCGCCCCTCCTACCTGCCGCGCGCCATGCCCTGGCTGCTGCGCTGGATCCGCGCCGGACGGATGGACCGCGTGCTGGCGATCTCCGACGCCATGCGGGCGCTGCACGTCTCCACCTTCGACGCCTGGCGCGACCTGCTCGGCGCCGGCGGCTTCGCCGAGTTCGTGCGGCAATCCGGCCAGGTGCAGGTCTGGGACCAGGCCGAGGAGACGCCCGCCGCCGCGATGGAGCGCCAGTTGCGCGACCGCCAGGGCATCCCGACCCAGGTGCTGGGCGCCGACGATCTCAGGCAGATGTTTCCCGGCATCGCCCGCCACGTCTCGCGCGGCGTGCTGATCCCGGGCAACGGCAACACGGTGAATCCGGGCCGCATGGTGCAGCGGCTGGGCGAGCTGTTCCTCGCCGAGGGCGGACAGATCCTGGCCGAGCGCGCGCTCAAGCTCATCCCGCGCGAGGGCGGAAGCTGGATGGTGATGACCAACATCGCCAACCACGAGACCGACACCCTCGTCGTCGCCGGCGGGGCGTGGTCGCGCTCCCTGCTCGATCCGCTCGGGATCCGCATCCCGCTGGAGACCGAGCGCGGCTACCATCTCTTCCTGCCCGACGCGAATG
>JAQGHZ010000143.1 GCA_028291485.1 Rubritepida sp.
AGCGACGGCGCGAGCGAGAGCAGCCCGATCAGCGCGGTGAGCTGCACCAGGCGCGACGTGGCGCCGGCCTGACCGCTGGCACCGAGATCGATCGAGACCGATTGCGCGAAGGCGCCATCCGCCAGCAACAGGAAGGCCGCGAGGACAAGGACGATCCTCATGCGCCGGGCAGCCAGCCGAGGAACTGATCGCCCGCCGGTCCCGTGAGCAGCAGCCCCTCGCGACCGTCGCAGGCGACGAGAACGAGCCGCCGGCGGGGATCGACCGCGCAGACGGAGCGCACGCCGAGGCGCCCGCCGGGCCTGAGCGTCGCCCTGTGCCGGCCGGCGAAGCGCGAGGCGCCCCAGATCAGCAGCAACACGGCGCCGAGTGCGGCCACCATCTGGGTCATCGAGGATGTATCGAGGAAGGACATGGCGCGGCCTCCTGCCGGCGCTTGGGGTTGTAGGTCAGGGGCGAGGCATGCACCCTGCCAGCAGGTCGAGCTCGTGCGTCAGCGCATGAAGCGAGGCCAGCAGCGCCTGTCCGGAATCGCCGGGAAGACAGGCCACCGCCGCGCAAAGCCGCGCGGCCTCGCGATCGAGTCCGGCAAGGTCGATCGCCCGGCCCGAGACGACGAGGGCCCGCGCCATGGAGAGTGTGCCGTGCAGGCTCTCGATCGCCGCCATCGTGGCCGCGACCTCGAAGGACGAATTCAGCTGGGATCGGGTCTCGAACATAGTCGGAACATTGAGGGGGAAAGTCTTAACGAATCCTCAACGCAAGGCCTTCACGCATTCTTAACCAGCACCGGTGTCTAACGGGTCCATGGACCTGACCCGCAACGGCCCCATTGCCCTCGCCGAAAATCGGCTCGCCTGGCTCGACACGCGCCAGCGCATCCTGGCCCGCAACGTGGCGAACGCCGACACGCCCGGCTTTCGCCCCAGCGACGCCGCCCCGTTCCAGGAGGTTCTGGGCCGCCGTCGGCCCGGCGCCGCGATGGTCGCGACCGATACGCATCACATGGTCTCGCCGAATGTCTCGGCGCTTGCGGTGCAGGACCGCAACGTCGTGGAGCGCAGCCGCAACGGCAATGCCGTCTCGCTCGACGACGAAGCCATCCGCCTCGCCGAGACGGACCAGGCGCATGCGCTCGCGATGGGGCTGCACAGGAAATATCTCGGCCTCTTCCGCACAGCGCTTGGCCGCAACTGACAAGGAGACCGACCATGGATCTCGATCGCGCGCTTTCGATCTCCGCCGCCGGCATGACCGCGCAGTCCACGCGGCTGCGCGTCGTGGCGGAGAACATCGCCAATCGCGACAGCACGGGCCAGTCGCCCGGTGCCGACCCGTACCGCCGCAAGACCGTGACTTTCGCGAGCCGGATGGACCGAGAGCTCGGCGCGGAGACAGTGCGCGTCGCGCGCGTCGGCCGCGACCAGCGCGAATTTCCGGAGCGCTTCGAGCCAGGCCATCCGGCCGCCGACGCGCGCGGCTACGTGCGCACGCCCAATGTCGACAGCATGGTCGAGAACATGGACATGCGCGAGGCGAACCGCAGCTACTCGGCCAATCTCGCGGTGCTCGAGACCACGCGCGGTATGCTGCTGCGCGCCATCGAGACACTGCGCTGATGGCCCTTCCGGCTCTTGGCGCCGCCGGCGCGGCTGCGGCCTATCGCGCGGTCCAGGGCGCGGGCGAGGCGATCTCGCAGGGCGCGGGCTTCGGCGAGACGCTGCAGCGGGCGGTGCAGGGCGCGATCGACATCGGCCGCGGCGCCGATGCCGCTTCGACCAATGCGCTGACCGGCCAGGGCAGCGTCACGGATGTGGTGCTCGCCGTCTCGCGCGCGGAGCTCGCCCTGCAGACGGCGACCGCGGTGCGCGATCGTGTGGTGACGGCCTATCAGGATGTGATGCGCATGCCGATCTGAGGATCGGCATGCGCTCCCGCAGGAGGCGGGTGGCATGGTGGAACAGCCCGTCGTCATGGCGATGCGAGAGGCGCTCTGGGTGGCCCTGCAGCTTGCGGGGCCGCCGCTGCTCGTTGTGCTCGCGATCGGCCTTGTCGTCTCGCTGCTGCAAGCATTGACCCAAATCCAGGAGGCAACGCTCGCCTTCCTGCCGAAGGTGGCGGCGATCGGCGGGCTGCTGCTGCTGACCGGGCCCTTCATGGCGGGCGTGCTTCAGGCCTGGGCGGTGCGCCTGTTCGACCAGGTCATCGCGGTCGGCGGTCTGCCATGATCGCGCCGGCCGACGCAGCGCTGCTCGCCGCCCTGCCGGGCCTCGCCTTCCACGCCGCGCTGATCCTCTGCCGCATGGGTGCCGCCGTCATGCTGCTGCCGGGGATCGGCGAGGCCGAGATCCCGGCGATGCTGCGCATGGCGCTGGCCCTGGGGCTGGTCTTCGCCCTTCTGCCGGTTCTGTCGCCTGGGCTGCCGCGGCTTCCGGACGAGGTGTCGGGATTGCTGGCCCTGGTGGTCGGCGAAATCCTCATGGGCGTGTGGATCGGCCTGCTGGCGCGCTTCCTTGCGATCGCCCTGGCCCAGGCGGGCCAGGTGGTCTCGCTGATGATCGGCCTCGCCTCGCCGCTCCAGGGCGACCTTGTGCTTGGCAGCACCGCGACGGCGCTGGCACGGATGCTCTCCCTCGCCACGGCGGCGCTCATCCTCGCGACCGGGCTCTACGAGGTTCCGCTGCGCGCGCTGGCCGACAGCTACAGCGTGCTCCCGCCGGGCGGCGCGTGGCCGGGCGGCGCGGCGGCCGAGGCGATGGCGCGGAAGGCGGGCGACAGCCTGCTGCTGGCGATGCAGCTCGCGGCTCCCTTCGTGCTGGCGGCCATTTTCTTCAATGCGGGGCTTGGGCTCATCGCGCGCCTCGCGCCGCATGCACAGGTCTTTGTCCTCGCGTCGCCGGCGCAGATTCTGGGCGGGTTGCTGCTGATGCTGCTGCTCTTGCCGAACATGCTCGACCTCTGGGCGCGCGGCATGGCCGCAGGCTTCCTGCGTCTGCCGGGAGCCGACTGAGCCATGGCCGAGGAGGGCGATGGCGAGGAGGGCGAGGAACGCACGGAAGATCCTTCCCATAAGCGGCTTCAGAAGGCCTGGGAGGAGGGCCAGGTCGCGCTGTCGCGCGAGGCGGTGGGCTTCGTGACGCTGATGGCGTCGGCATTGGGCGCGGCGCTGCTGATGCCGGCCCAGATCCGCGGCGTGGCGGCCGCCATGCGGGGAACCTTCTTGCGGGCCCATGAGATGGAGCCGGCGCGTGCCGCGGGCGAATGGCTTGGGCTGTTCATCGACCTCGCCTGGCCCATTGCCGCCGCCGCGGTCGTCGGCGCGATGGTGGCGACGCTGGCGCAGACACGCGGCGCGATTTCCGTGAACCAGCTTGTCCCGAACCTGTCCAAGCTCTCGCCCGCAACGGGCCTCCAAAGGATCATCGGCGCGGACGCCCTGCTCGAGTTCCTGAAGATGGTGCTGAAGATCGGCATCGTCGCCGCGGCACTCTGGTTCGTGGCCGCGGACCTGCCTGGGCTCTCCGCCATGCTGGAAACGCCGCCGTCGCAGATCTTCGACGCTGCCGGGCGTGGCGTGCTGCGCCTCGTGCTGACCACGCTCGCCGCCTTCGCCCTGATCGCGGGGCTCGACGTGCTGCTGGTGCGCCATCGCCATCTGGAGCGGCTGCGCATGTCGCGCCAGGATCTGAAGGAGGAGATGAAGGAGAGTGAGGGCGACCCGCAGATCAAGGGCCGCATGCGGCAGCTGCGCGAATCCATGGGGCGGCGGCGCATGCTCACGGCGGTGCCCAAGGCCACGGTGGTGATCACCAACCCGACGCACTACGCGATTGCCTTGTCCTACGAAGCCGGGCAAGCCGCTGCGCCGAAGCTGGTGGCGAAGGGGGTGGATGCGATGGCGGCGCGGATCCGCGAGGCGGCGCGGCAGGCGGGCGTGCCGATCGTGCCCGATCCGCCGCTGGCGCGCGCCCTGTATCGCCTGGAGGTGGAGGCGGAGATTCCGAACGAGCACTGGGAGGCGGTCGCGAAGATCATCGCCTATGTGATGCGTCTGCGCGGACGGTCCTGATGCCGGAGAGAAACCTCGCCAACGGCGCGGAAGCCGTGATTGCCGTGCTGCCGCAGCCGGCCCTGCTGCTGGATTCCAGCGGGCGGATCGTGCTCGCGAATGCGGCGCTTCGGCGGAGTCTCGAAGGCGGGCTGCTGATCCGTCCCGGCGACGACGCCGCGCGCGTGTTCCCGGGCGCGACCGAGGCCCTCGCCGCTGCCCTGCGCGGCGAGACGCCGAACGCCGTTGCGGCCGAGGGCGGCGGCATGCTGCGTGTCCTGCCGCTGGGCGGCGCGGGGGCGGTGCTCCTGCTGGAGCCGGCGACGGGCGGCGGCTCCGCGCGGCTCGAGATCTTGGGGCGGCTGGCGGGAGGCATCGCGCACGACTTCAACAATCTGCTCGGCGTGATGCTCGGCGCCTCCGCGGCGTTGCGGCACATCGCCTTGCAGCCGGCGGCCACTGAGGAGCTGGACGCGATCGAGCAGGCCGCGCAGCGCGGCACGGCTCTGGTCCGGCAGTTGCTCGCCTTTGGGCGGCAGCAGGTGATGGCGCCGCGCGCCGTCGAGCTGAACGAATCGATCCGGCACCTCGCCATCCTCCTGCCGCGGCTGCTCGGAGCGGGGGTGGCGCTGGAGCTTGAGCTCGAGGAACCTTCCAGGCGCATCCGTGTCGATCCCTCGCAATGGGACCAGGTGCTGCTGAACCTCGTGGTGAATGCGCGCGACGCCATGAAGGGGAAGGGGCGGCTGCGGATCGCGACGGGGCGGCGGCTGGTGCTCGCGGGCGAGGCACTGAAGCCTGGCCGCTATGCCGTGGTGGAGGTCACGGATGACGGGCCCGGCATCGCGCCGGAGGTGCTGTCGCGCATCTTCGAGCCCTTCTTCACCACCAAGCTCGAACAGGGCGGGACGGGGTTGGGACTCGCGACCGTCCAGGGGATCATCGGACAGTTCGGCGGGCAGATGGAGGTGGAGAGCCGGCCCGGCGCCACGACCTTCCGGATCGTGCTGCCTCGGTATGACGGTCCGGCGGAGGCGCTAGCCCCTTTGCCTGCCGCAACCGCGCCCAGCATCGATGGCCCGGTGCTGCTGGTCGACGACGAGCCGACCCTGCTGCGCGTGGCGCGGTTCGGGCTGCAGCAGGCCGGCTTCGGCGTCGAGGTGGCGGGCGATGCGGAGGAGGCGCTCGACCGCATCGAGGCGGGGCTCGCGCCCTGCCTCATCGCGACGGATGTGGCCATGCCTGGCATGGATGGGCTGGAGCTGGCGCGCGCCGCGCGCGCCCGCCATCCGGACCTGCCGATTCTCCTGCTGTCGGGCTACTCTGCCTCGACGGTCGATTCGGATCTCGCGGGGCAGGGGATGCATTTCCTGGCCAAGCCCTACACGCCCGAGTCGCTCCTGGCGGCGGTGGAAAAAGCGATCGGAAAGGCCTGAAATGGGCCTTGCAGCATACCAGGAAAAAGAACATAACTAGAACAGAGGCGCTGCTTCGGTTTCGGCTACCGGTTGTCCCGGGCCTGGCTTATCAGCGTGTGGTCGGCGGCGCTTTGCTGCCTTTGGTTGTGGCCTGAGGGGATTTCCAGGATGGAAAAGGGAAAGGCGCTCGACGCCGCGCTGAGCCAGATCGAGCGGGCGTTCGGCAAGGGCTCGATCATGCGCATGGGCTCGAAGAGCGCCATGGAGGGGATCGAGGTCATCTCCAGCGGCTCGCTGGGGCTGGATCTGGCGCTGGGCATCGGCGGCCTGCCCAAGGGCCGCATCATCGAGATCTATGGCCCGGAATCCTCGGGCAAGACGACGCTGGCGCTGCATGCCATCGCCGAGGCGCAGAAGAAGGGCGGCACCTGCGCCTTCATCGATGCGGAGCATGCGCTGGATCCCGGCTATGCCCGCAAGTTGGGCGTGGATGTCGAGAACCTGCTGATCAGCCAGCCCGACGGCGGCGAGCAGGCGCTGGAGATCGCCGACACGCTGGTGCGCTCGGGCGCCATCGACGTGCTGGTGGTGGACAGCGTCGCGGCGCTCGTGCCCAAGGCCGAGCTGGAAGGCGAGATGGGTGATACCCATGTGGGCCTGCATGCGCGCCTCATGTCCCAGGCGCTGCGCAAGCTGACCGGCACGGTCAGCCGCTCCAACTGCCTGCTCATCTTCCTGAACCAGATCCGCCTGAAGATCGGCGTGATGTTCGGCAATCCGGAAACGACGACGGGCGGCAACGCGCTGAAGTTCTACTCGTCCGTCCGGCTTGAGATCCGCCGCATCGGCTCGATCAAGGAGCGCGAGGAGGTCACCGGCAACCAGACCCGCGTGAAGGTCGTGAAGAACAAGATGGCGCCGCCGTTCCGGCAGGTCGAGTTCGACATCATGTTCGGCGAGGGCATCAGCAAGGTCGGCGAGCTCGTGGATCTCGGCGTGAAGGGCGCGGTGATCGAGAAGTCCGGCGCCTGGTTCAGCTGCGACGGCCAGCGGATCGGCCAGGGGCGCGAGAACGCCAAGCAGTATCTGCGCGACAACCCGGCCATGGCGGAGAGCATCGAGAAGCGCATCCGTGGGCAGGGCGCGGTGGTGGCCGAGACGATGTTGGCCGCACCAGAGGCGGACGACGCCGAGGAATAGTCCGCCCTCGCCAGCGCGCGCCGTCCCGGCCAAGCTGAGTGCCTGACCGTTCGGAGCTGCCCTGCATGTCATCGCCTTTCGTTCCCGGAACTTCCGTCCGCGTCGAAGGGCGTGCCGGCGGCCCGCTCTCGGGGCTGACCTTCGCCGCCAAGGACCTGTTCGACGTCGCCTGGCACCCGACCGGCGGCGGCAACGAGGATTGGGCGAAGACGCACCCGGTGCCGGAGCGGCATGCCTGGGCGGTG
>JAQGHZ010000149.1 GCA_028291485.1 Rubritepida sp.
GTGCCGATCGTGTTGCCCGATACGTCGGATCCGCAGATGGATGTCGGCCGCCCTGATGCCCGAGGCGCGGCCATGGTGGGCGGCGGCCGAGCGCGAGGCGGCGCACCCCCTCACCTCCCGGATCTCCGCCGCCTGGCGCGGCATCGCGGCTTAGCCCGTCGAGGGCCTTGTCTTCTTCGGTGCCGGCCGCCGGTGCGCCGGGGCGGGCTTCTATTTCTCCTCCCAGGCGGCCTGCGCCCGATCCACCGCCTTCTGAGCGGCGTTCACCTTCCTCTTGGCCTCTTCCGCCGCCGTATTGGCGGCTTCCTGCTCGATGCGAGCCCGCATGAGCCGGGCGTGCGCCGCGTCCAGACGCCTGTCCCCGCTCGGCTCAAGCACAACGAGGAGTGGCCCGTCCTGAACCGACCAGCCGCTTCCTTTTCCAGCCAGGAGCGTCTGCGACGTACCGTTGCCAGCGTCTCCATTTCGCCCGTGGAAGACTTGCGGTTCGAACATCTCGTCCGAACCGGGGTCGTCCGGTTCAGATTCATCGGGTCCGTCGACCATCTGGCCTACGTATTCGGCGAGATCAGGGGCAAGCTCTTCGTGCTCAGCCGCGGCCCGGATCGCCTCCAGTTCCCGCAGAACCTTCCGCCTCTCCACCATCGCATCCATCGCCGCCTTCCCGCAGCGGAGCACGCGAGACGCCCGCGCGCCCCCCTCAGGCGAATAGCGGCGCGCGTTGGTCAGGGCATTTGCCGCGGTGGCGGCCGCATTCGCTGCGGCGATGTGGGCCGGCACAAGAGTTTTGGCCAGTTCCGCTTCGACGTGGTCGGCGACCATGCCGGCGTAATTCACCGCCGCGTCCAGGAGCGCCTCGTCCGCCACCGCGGTCGTGGTTGGCTCCGGGGCGGCTGGCGGCTGTGGGGCGGCCGGTTCGCGGCGGGGACGGCGCGCGTCGGCGAGTTGGCGCTCGGCTTGCTCCGCCGCGGCCCGCACGCCAGGGCCTATCCTCCGGCGGCCGCTGAGCAGTTGCTTCATCGCGTCTTCCGTGCGGCCCAGGCGCGCCCCGGCCTCGGCGACCGTGAATCCCAGGCGCTTGCGCCACGCGCGGAGATCCTCAGCGGCCCAGGCGGCGGCCGAGGGTTCGGTGGCGGG
The DNA here is from genome assembly GCA_028291485.1 of Rubritepida sp. Taxonomy (GTDB): domain Bacteria; phylum Pseudomonadota; class Alphaproteobacteria; order Acetobacterales; family Acetobacteraceae; genus Roseococcus. Next base: position 1,138 of record JAQGHZ010000149.1, read on the forward strand.
CTTCGATGACATGGAGCGCTCCGGCGGGGGTGGTCGGCGACAACCCCAGTGTGAGCTCCTGCGCCGTTTTCCGGAAGACTGGCTGTCATTGCCCAGGAGGTTGCCCATTTTGATGCGGCTGAGGGACGGCTGTCCTTGGGACCAGACGACTTCTCCCAGGCTCGCCTCGTCACCGAAGTCGCCAAGGAGGACTCATAGCCAGACACCTACGATGCGCGATGTGTGCCGTATTGTCGGTGATTGGGACCTGCCCTTGGCGATCGGGCAGTGGCTCACCGGTCGAGGCAAGTGGGCAGTCCGGCGCGGGCCTCAGTCGAGCAGTTCCAAGGCGCAGAGCATAGGAGATCAGGCGAGACCCACGGTCTTTCCCCGCTTGGCCGAGGCGACCCTCGAGGGCGTGCTTCGTCCCTGAAACGTGCGCGATGTCGAGGGGAGCGCATCTGGAGCGCCCTCACCTAATGCAACGGTCTGTTCGCTCGAAACCGCGGTCCGCTTCCCACGCTCCGCCCCGCCCGCCGGACCGGACTTGCCGCTCGTCCAGTGCTCCACAGCACTACTGTCGCTGCCCTTCATCACAAGCACCCCCCAGGCCACACGCTCAGTCTCCGGGGCGAGTTCGACACCGCGCGCCTTGAGCACGTCCAGCAGCGCGAGCACGGTCGACAATTTGGGGTCCGACCGTCCTTGCTCGATGGCCTGCAGCACGCTGAGGGCAATCCCAGCGGTGGCCGCGAGTTGGGCTTGGTTCAGCCCAGCCAGGACGCGGGCGGCAACGAGCATGCGGGGTGAGCGAAGCATAGGAAGTCGTGTCCGTTGGTTGTGATGCGGACCGTTTTCAGCGCTCGCGGGCGCAAGCGCCAGAGTTTTCTTCCCATTGTCAACATAATCCCCCCCCACTCGCTTCCATCACCGGTGCACCGGTTGCGAATCGCCCGAGATCCCTCCACAGAAGCACCGCAGCGGTGAGGGGCGGCGAAGGATGGCCGGAATGAAAGAGAACGAGAGGTTGCGAGCAATCATGGACCCGTGGGCGCTGGTCGCGCTGGTCGATGGCGAATCCTTGTACGGCTTCGTGATCGAGCATGCCGGAACCGGCGGCCTGTCCTGGGTGCTCAGCACGCCGGTGGTCTGGCTGGACCCTGAGGCGGGCCAGGCCCGGACCCGGAGCGGAAGGCGCTACGAGCTCGGCCGTCGCATCGAGATCGGCGACCTTCCCGACGAGGAGGCAAGGCTCGCCTTCGCCTTCCTGGCGAGGCCCTACCTGCGTGATCCATCGCGGATCCCGCCGCCACCCGACCCCGTCACGGCGATGGCCTGGCTCACCGCCCGCAAGATGGCCCGCCATCTCGGGCTGGAGCCGCCGCCGCTCAAGCAGGAAGCCGCGATCAAGGATTTCATGACCCGCAACATGCGGCGCTATGTTGAATATCGGCGCAGCGGCCAGAGGTTCTCCTGATGCGCCCGGAGCTGCAGGCGTTGCTTCGCGAGCGCTTCCCCTGGCTCCAGGGAAAGCCCCGCCGCTTCGACGACGAGCTACCCTTCGTCGAGGGCGTCGGCGACGGCTGGTTCGCTCTCCTCCAGGCGCTGTTCCAGACTCTCAAGTTGTACGCCCGGGCGGCGGATCTGCACGATCTGGAGGTGTCACACGTCGAGGACCACTTCGGCGGCATGGTCTTCCGGATCCAGGAAGGCGACGAATTCGTGCTGGGCGCGACCGAGACAGCGACCCACATGAGCTTCGCCGTCAGTGGCGCGAGCGGCCGCCCAGGTCGGGTGATGAAGGGCCGCGACGGGAAACTCCTCGTGCTCGCTCCGGGCGAGCGGGAAGGCTTCGGGCCGGCGTGGAATAGGGCGCTGAACCCGCCCCCGTCCGCGATCCCCGCGGGACAGCCCGGCGCGGTCGCGCTTGTCAGACATCGCCACGCCTCGCAGGTGCTGGACAGCATTGACGTGCCGGAGGGATGGGCGGACCTGGCCGACGCCCTCCTGTGTGGCCTGCCGAAGACGTGCCGGGTCAGAAGGATTCACGCCTGGCACGGCGGTCATGCCGGTCAGCTCACGGTGACGTGGAGCGCAAGGGCGCCCTTGCCGCCCTACGTCGCTGGATCTCTGGCCTTCGCCATGCATCTGGCGCCCTACGTGGATCCGATCAGCGGTACAGTCGGGCCGGTGGACGACAGAGGCTCCCCAGTCTGGTGGGGACCTGGCCGGGTGATTTCGGGGCCATGGGGCTTCTACGGCGCCTCGACGAGCTGGCAATCATGTCCCGACACGTATCCCAGGCTGCTGGCGCGCACCGAGACGGCGGCTATTCCCATCAGCGCCCACCATGGCGAGCGGGGAGACCTGCACTTCGAGATCCAGGCCGAGGCAGCGCATCGTATGCGGGCAATCGCTCGCAAAGCTGGCGCCGCGGGCTGTGCGGAACTGTTGGCCGCCCTCCTGGGCCTTTCCGGCGACCGCTTGCGGGATGCCTCGCGGGCCGCGTGCAGCTTGGGTGAAATCGGCGGAGATGGCGGATGACCAACCCTCCGCACGACGGTCCGCCACCATCGCGTGCCGGGCGAGCCATTCGGCGACGCCAGGATGGAAAGTCCGCCAGGAAGTCGGCAAGCACATCGGCCGCGCCCTCTGGCGACGACGTCGCCGCAGGTTCACGACCCGCCCGCCCTGACCTCAGCATCACGTTCGGACCGGCCGTCGCGCTGGCCTGGGAGATGCTCGACGAGGCCATGAGGGCCTCCCCCGAATTCCTCCCGGCTGCCACCGCTCCTGGCGCCGTCGTCATCCTCGACGTGCCGGATGGCGCCTGGGGGGAGGAGATCGCCATCGCTTGGCGGAGGCTGACGGACGGCGCCGCGCCCGAAGTCACGAACGCCAAGGAGCGACGCGTCACGGAGGTCTTCGGGGAGGAGGATGAGGGAAAGACGTCCCCCGGCCGGAAGTCGGACCCAGTGGAAATTCAGGCGTTCAAGACCGACGCGCCGACCCGTAGGGAGCAGCTGGGGGCCTT
>JAQGHZ010000155.1 GCA_028291485.1 Rubritepida sp.
CGCCACCAGCATGGCCGGCGTGAAGGTGCCGATCTCGGCGATCTGGTCCGACACGCCGATCTCGACGCGGCGATTCTCGAATTCCGTGTCCTTCGCCTCGAGGAAGGCCATGCCGCGGCGCTTCAGCTCGGTGGAGATGGCCTCGTCGAAGCCCTCGATGCCGGCCAGCTCCTCGTCGTCGACCTCGATGATCTCCTCGATCGTCGAGTAGCCCTCGGTCACCAGCAGGCCGGCGATGACGTCGTCCACGTCCAGAGCCTCGACGAAGAGGCCGCTGCGCTTGCGGAAGTCCTCCTGCCGGCGCTCGGACTCGCCGGCCTCGGTCAGGATGTCGATGTCGTAGCGCGTGAGCTGCGAGGCGAGGCGGACGTTCTGGCCGCGGCGGCCGATGGCGAGCGAGAGCTGCTCGTCCGGCACCACGACCTCGACGCGCTTGCTCTCGTCGTCGAGCACGACCTTGGAGACCTCGGCCGGCGCCATCGCGTTCACGATGAAGGTCGCGATGTCGGAGCTCCAGGGGATGATGTCGATCTTCTCGCCCTGCAGCTCCGCGACCACGGCCTGCACGCGCGAGCCGCGCATGCCGACGCAGGCGCCGACGGGGTCGATGCTGCTGTCACGCGAGATGACGGCCATCTTGGCGCGCGAGCCGGAGTCGCGGGCCACGGCCTTGATCTCGATGATGCCGTCGTAGATCTCCGGCACTTCCTGCGCGAACAGCTTGGCCAGGAACCCAGGATGCGTGCGGGAGAGAAAGATCTGCGGGCCGCGCGGCTCCTCGCGGACGTCGTAGATATAGGCGCGCACCCGGTCGCCGTTCTTGAAGGCCTCGCGGGGGATGGTCTCGTCGCGACGCAGCAGCGCCTCGGCCTTGCCGAGCTCGACCATCAGGTTGCCGTACTCGGTGCGCTTCACCGTGCCGTTGATGATCTCGCCGACGCGGTCCTTGTACTCGTCGAACTGCTTCTTGCGCTCGACCTCGCGCAGGCGCTGCACGATGACCTGCTTGGCCGTCTGCGCGCCGATCCGGCCGAAATCCACCGGCGGCAGCGGATCGATGATGAACTCGCCCTCCGCGACACCGGGCTTGACCTTGAGCGCGATGCGCAGCGGCATCTGCGTCTCCTCGTCCTCCACCGCTTCATCGGCGACGACGAGCGTCCAGCGGGAGAGCTTCACCGCGCCCGTCTTGCGGTCGATCTCGGCGCGGATGTCCTTGTTGATGCCGTAGGTCTGCTTGCCGGCCTTGCCCATGGCGAGTTCCATGGCCTCGAGCACCTCCTCGCGCTCGATCAGCTTCTCGCGGGCGACGGCCTCGGCAATCTGCAGGAATTCCGGGCGGGGGATCGCAACATCCAGGGCCATGTCTCAGTTCCCTTTACTCGCCGACGAAGCGGCGATGAGTTCATCGGTGAGGACGAGTTTCGCACGGCGCATCTGGTCGCGCGGCAGCGAGATTTCGGGGCCTTCGTCCAGCCGCAGCCGGGCATTGTCCAGGTCCGCGCCGAGCACGATGCCGCGGAAGCGCTTGCGGCCCTCGATGGGGATCAGCATCTCCACCGTCGCGATATGGCCGGCGTAGCGCTCCCAGTCCTTGGTGCGCGTCAGCGGACGGTCGATGCCCGGGGAGGAGACTTCCAGCATCCACTCCGCCTTGATCGGATCGGCCACATCCAGCACGGCGCCGACGGCGTGGCTGATGTCGGTGCAGTCCTCGACGGTGAAGACGGCGCCATCGGCACGATCGGCCATGATCTGGACGGTCGGCTTCTCCTTGCCGCTGATCTGCACGCGGACGAGCTCATAACCCATGTGCTCGATGGTGGGAGCCACGAGATCGGCAATGCGGGCGTCGAGCCCTTCATGTCGCGGACGTTCGATCGTCAAAAACAAAAAAGGCGGCCCCGGAAGGCCACCCCCCTAAAACGGATGGTGTTGGAAGGCCCCCATATGACGCTTTCGGGATGGGGTTGCAAGAGCCAGGAGTGCCCCTCGCCTCCACACTACGCCTTCGGCAGCCGCACCACGAAGCGCGCGCCCAGGACCTTGCCGTCCGCGTCCCGGCGATTCTCCGCGCTGATTCGCCCACGCAGCCCCTCGATGATCTGCTTCGAGATCGAGAGGCCAAGCCCCGAATGCTGCCCGAAGCGCTCGCCGCGCGGGCGCTCGGTGTAGAAGCGGTCGAAGATGCCTTCGAGCTTGGCGGCGGGGATGCCGGGGCCCTCGTCCTCGACCGTGAACTCCACCTCGGTCGCGGTCTCGCGGGCGCGAAGCCAGACGTTCCCGTCCTCCGGGCTGAAGGAGACCGCATTGCCGAGCAGGTTGCGGATCACCTGCACGAGCCGGTCCTCCACGCCCATCGCGACCAGCTTCTCCGGGGCTTCCAGATGCATCTCCGGATCGTTCGGCTTGCGGGTCGTGTTGTGCAGCTCCACAAGCACCGCAAGGATCGGGCCGATGTCCACCGGCTCGGAGATGCTGCGCGAGAGCTCGGCGTCGACGCGCGAGCTGTCGGAGATGTCGCCGATCAGCCGGTCCATGCGCACGGCGTCATTCGCGATGATGGAGAGCAGCCGGCGCTGCTGCGCGGGATCCTCCACGCGCAGCAGCGTCTCGATGGCGCTGCGCACGCTGGTGAGCGGGTTCTTCAGCTCGTGCGCGACATCGGCGGCGAAGCGCTCGTTGGCGTCGATGCGCGCCCAGAGCGCGCGCGCCGCGGCCTGCAGGTCGCGCGCCAGCACGCCGATCTCGTCGCGCCGCTCCAGCAGCCCGCTGGGCACGCTGCCGGTGCGGCCCTTGCCCTGCCGCATCTCGGCCGCCGCGCCGGCGAGCTGGAGGATCGGCGTCGCGATCGTGCGCGCGAGGTAGAGCGAGACGGCCACGGTCAGGATCAGCGCCAGCACGAAGAGGCCAAGCACGCTGGCGCGGATCTCGAAGAGGCGCTCGTCCACCTCGCGCGCCTCGCGCGTCAGCAGCACGATGCCGACGGCCTGGGCGCCGCGCCGCGCGGGCTCGGCGACGGAGACCAGCAGCCGGCCGTCGGGCGTGCGGCGGATATAGGGGGTGACGCCGCCCTCCAGCGCCAGGCGCA
>JAQGHZ010000175.1 GCA_028291485.1 Rubritepida sp.
AGCAGTTGGCGGCGCTAGCCGGCCTCTCGCACGAGCTCTTCACCGCGGCCGAGATGGCGGCGGACCTGGCCGAAGCCTCGGCCGACGAGCCTTGGGCCGCGGCCAATCTCGAGCTGATCCGCCGCAGTCACACCCGTTCGGCCGCGCTCTCGACCGAGCTGGTCGAGGCCAGCACCCGCGCCAATTCCGCCTGCGAGAAGGTCTGGCGCGAGGCCAGGGCGAAGTCCGACTTCGCCCTGGTCCGCCCTTATCTCGAGGAGGTGCTGCGTCTGCAGCGCGAGGCGGCGCAGGCGCTCTCCGCCGTCTCCGGCCTCTCGCCCTATGATTCGCTGATGGAGGGCTACCAGCGCGGCGTCACCGCCGCCGAGGTCGAGCCGGTCTTCGACGCCTACGAGATATTTCTGCGCGACGCCCTGCCGCGCGCGGAAGAAATCCAGGCGCGACGCGGCGCGCCCACCCCGCTGCCCGGTCCCTTCCCGGTGGAAAAGCAGCGCGAGCTGTGCCGCCGCCTCTCGCTGCGAATCGGGCTGGAGGCGGACCATTCGCGCCTCGACGAGAGCGTGCACCCCTTCTGCGGCGGCACGCCGTCGGACGTGCGCATCACCACCTTCTACAGCGAGTCCGACCCGGCCAAGGCGCTGCTCGGCGTGCTGCACGAGACCGGCCATGCGCTCTACGAACGCGGCCTGCCCGAAGATTACGCCCGCCAGCCCGTGGGCGAGGCCGCAGGCATGGCGGCGCACGAGTCGCAGAGCCTGATCGTGGAGATGCAGGCCTCGCGCTCCGACGCCTTTCTCTCGTTCCTGGGCCCGCAACTGCAGGCGCTCTACGGCGGCGATCCGGCGGTCTATGGCGCGAAGAACCTCGCCGGCCTGTGGCGCCACGTTTCGCGCGGCTTCATCCGCGTGGATGCCGACGAGCTGACCTATCCGGCCCATGTCATCCTGCGCTTCCGGCTGGAGCGCGCGATGATCGAGGGCCGCCTCGCCATCGCCGACCTGCCCGGCGCCTGGGCCGAGGGGCTGCAATCCCTCCTCGGCATCGCGCCGCCCGACGATACCAGCGGCTGCCTGCAGGACATCCACTGGTACGACGGCGGTTTCGGCTATTTTCCGAGCTACACGCTGGGCGCCATGGCGGCGGCCCAGCTCATGAAGGCCGCGCGCGCCGCGACGCCGGGCCTCGACACCGCACTGGCCGAGGGCGACATGGCGCCCTTGCTGAGCTGGCTGCGCACCAACGTGCATGGCCATGGCTCGAAGCTCGGCTTCCAGGACCTGTTGCGCGCGGCCACGGGGAAGGCGCTCGATCCGATGGATTTCCAGGAGCATCTGACGGCGCGCTACCTCGCCAAGGGGTGACTCGGGCTCAGCTGAGGCCTTGGACCGGCCCCATCGAGTGAAGCCAGAGAATGTCACCCGTGACCGGTCCGCTCAGATGTGGCGTCGGATGTCCCCGCGATGGAATGCGGTATGGCCGATAGCCGAGCTCTTCCAGTTCCGCCCAGAAGAGGTCGAGTTCGAATCCAAAAACCGCGAGCCGCGCTTGATCCATTTCCAAGAGCAAAGCCGGCCGATGGCGTTGCAGCGTCAGCCGGCCGCCTGAAATGAGCTCGGGCTCGAAGCCCTCGATATCCGCCTTGATCAGGTCCACCCTCGCAAGCTCCAGCGCCGCAACGAGTTGATCCAGCGACACCACGGCCACGGCCTCCCAAAGCTGAGGTCGATCGTCCCGCTCCCCGAGCCGGAGGCTCGAAAGGCCGTACCCCACATCACCGCGTCGCTTCAGCGGCGTGCGGAGGATGGCGACGCCGGGCGAGCTGCCGAGGGCGGCGGCGATGATCAGGACATTGTTGAGCCCGTGAAGCCAGGCCACCACCCGCAGGATGCTCCGCGCATAGCCACTCGGCTCCACGGCCACGACCCGGCCATCCGGCACCATGGTGGAGAACAACCGCGCGAACTGGCCGCCATGCGCGCCGACATCGATGACCACGGCGTCCCTGGCCAGGAGCGGCATCAGCGCGGGCAGCAGATCATCGTGGTCCCGTCGCGTCGCCATCTTGAACACGTGGATGAGCCATCCCGTACTCACCCTGAAGCGGTACCAGTTCGGCCTGCTCGAAGGAAAATTCGCGTTTGGCGCGACGGCCATGGCGGCAATTAGCCGACATACGATCTCGATCCGCCACATAATATATGGTAATATACGTACTCTGACATCATTTAATCGAAACGATGGCAGCAACCTTTGGTGCAATGAAATAATTCATCTATCAGTATATTTACCATAAATATATTTTGTAGAATATATATTTAATGCACCGAAAATTATTATCAATATTATGAAACTAATGCTGGATTATCCAGACAGTTTGGCCAGAAATGCAATCGGTGAGGAATTTTCCGCACCGAAAAGGCGGGTTCGCGTGGGTGATGCCTCCGCATCGCCGAGCACGCCCGCAGACCAGCTGCCTCAGGGATCAAAGGACTGAATGCCGAAACCAGACATTCGGCTCGACATAGACCGCACTGTCCTGCTCGACCGAGACCCAGAGCGGCGACAAGGCCCCCGGAATCGCCACCGCGCCCGACGCCTCCAGCGGCAGCGACACCCACTCCCGCCACTCGGCCAAGGTCCCGGCGATCAGCATGCTCGTCGGCGCGACCTTCACGATCTCGCCGCCGGCGCGAACATGCACCCGCATCCACGGATCGGCCGGCAGCCCCTCCGCCGTGCGGCGCGCCACGTACTCGGCCATCGGCGTGAACGGCTCCAGATGCTTCGCCGTCGGCCGCACCGGCGCGAAGAGCTGCCGATGCCCCAGCGCCCCCGCATGCCGCCGCATCGCATCCAGCACCACGCGCGACGCACCCCGCCCGCGGCATTCCGGCAGCAGCGTGATCTCCAGCGCGCTCAGCGCATTCGCGCGACGCCCTAGCGCCTGGTCTTCGTGCGCCCAGCGGATCACGCCGTCCCAGCCCGAATCCGGCAGTTCGTCGCGTCCGAATTCACCGGAGACGAAGGGCACCGCGAAGGCCCGTCCCACCGCCCGGCCGGGCTCCGCCGGATCGATCACTGCGAAGGCCGTATCCAGGTAGCGATCGAAATGCGGCGTCTCGAAGTAGAGAGCCGCCACGGGATCGTGCAGCATGAACGCAGGCCAGAGCCGGTTGAACGCCTCGGCGTGAATGGCGCCCCGCAGGTCCGGGCGCGCCCGGATCGTGACCAGATCAAGCATGGCGCCTCCCCCTACGGAGGCATTCAAGACCTCTCGCATCCGTTGCCATGCCGTGTAGCATCCCGGGAATCAGGGAGTGAAACAAATGCAGCTCGGCATGGTCGGCCTGGGCCGGATGGGCG
>JAQGHZ010000183.1 GCA_028291485.1 Rubritepida sp.
GAGAGGCGGTCGTAGTGCAGGCTGCGCTCCAGGAAGGGCGGCGCGCCCACGGCGGACACATTCGCAGCGGCCGCCGCCACATGGTCGTGCAGGTTGCGCGACAGATAGAAGAGCCGCGCCTCGACGCCTTCACGCGGGACGAAGGCGGCGACGTTCAGCCGGATGCGCTCGTCGGGATCCAGGGTGGCGATGCCCTGGGCCAGCCAGTTGTCCAGGACCGTGCGGGGGCGCAGGTCGGTGGTGACCGAGGCCACCAGCGCATCGAAGCCGGTGCGGGGCAGGGGCAGGGGGTCGCCCGCCTCGTCGGTGGTGTCGGGCAGGCCGAGCCAGCGGGCGATGAGCTGGCTATTCAGCGTCACCACGGCGGGCGGCGCGTCGTCGCCGGGCTCGGCCTCCTCGCGCAGCCGGCGGATCTCCTTGCGGTGCACGCCGGTGAGCAGCGTCAGGCGGCTGTCGGTGGGCGGGCGGCCATCCGGGGAGAGATCCTTCGCCGCGGTCTCAACATAAAGGCCGCGCAACATCTCCGCGAAGACGGGGAAGGTGACCCCCGCGCGGATCAGCAGGCGCAGCAGCGGCCGCAGCGGCCGGCGCAGGGCACGCAGAAGGGCGTCAGGGGCCGGAGGGGATGGCAGGTCGATCACTTCGGCCACGCCTAGCACAGATGAATTGTGGGAAAAATACCCACATCGTCCTTTACGTGGGAAATTTTCCCACGTATGCCTTTCGCATCACATCGACGGAGTCACGCACTTGACCCCCCTCCAGGCCTCTTTCGACCATGCCGAACGCCCGCTCTGGACCTTGGCCATGCACGCCGCCGGCGCCGAGCCGCCCCCGGCCGGCGACGAGCTCGCCCTCCGCCTGCTGCGCCACCACACCAAGAACACGCTCCAGCGCATCCTCTCCGAGGTGGTGCTGATCGACGGCTCGCGCCTCTCGCTGGAAAGCGGCCGGCTGCTGCGCGACCTGGAGCGCCGCATCATGCTGAGCGCCGCCATCTCCGACGCGCTCTTCGGCATGACCGGCGCGCCGCGGCCGATGGAGGACCGGCTGCGCTCGCTCTGCAACGGCACGATCGAGCTGCTGGGCGACCCGGACCAGATCGTCCGCCTCGACCTCGCCGTGGGCGGCGAGTGCCCGGCGCGCCTGCGCGAGACGGTGCTGCGCGCCGCCAACGAGATGCTGGGCAACGCCGTCCGGCACGGGCTGCACGAGCGCATGCTGGGCCGGATCATCGTCCGCCTGGTCACCGGGACGCGCGAGACCCGGCTGACGGTCGAGGATGACGGCTGGGGCTTCTGCTCCGCGCGCGAGGAGGGCGAGGGGCTGGGCCTGACCCAGGCGCTCGCCGAGCAGCATGGCGGCAGCAGCAGCATCCGCCGCATCGGCGACGGCACCCGGGCGGAGATGATCCTGCCGAACCCCCGCGACTGAACGCGGTATCCTGAACGCGGGGGCACCGAACGTCGCGCTTGAATTCGCCATCGCAAAGGCGCGACCTTCCGGTCCCTGCACGGAGGAAACGATGACGAATGTCACGCGCCGCGCCCTGATGGGCGCCAGCCTGTCCATCCTTGGCCTGCCGGCCCAGGCCCAGGCGAACTGGCCGGAAAAGCCCTGGCGCGTGCTGGTGGGCGGGGCTCCGGGCGGGGCGAGCGACATCTTCATGCGCATCCTCGAGCCGAACCTGCGCGAGAGCCTCGCGCACGGCTTCTGGCTCGACAACCGGCCGGGCGCGGGCGGCATGCTGGCCGCCGAGATCTGCGCCCAGGCGCCGGCCGACGGCTACAACTTCCTCGTCAACCATATCGCGAGCAACGGCATCGGCCCGCACCTGCACCGCCGCGCGGGCTTCGAACCGAACCGCGACCTGGCCGGGGTGGCGCGCATCGCCTCGATGCCCAACTGCATGATCGTGCTGCCCTCGCGCGGCTTCCGCAGCGTGGCGGACCTCGTGTCCTTCGCGCGGGCCAATCCGCGCGCGGCCACCTTCGGCTCGGCCGGCGTGGGGACGTCGTCGCATCTGAGCGGCGTGCTGTTCGGCCAGCGCATGGGGATCGAGGTGACGCACATCCCCTATCGCGGCACGGCGCCGAACATGCAGGCGGTGCTGGCCGGCGAGATCCTCTTCGCGATCGACAACGCGCCCGCCTCCGCCCAGCAGGTGCGGGCGGGGCTGCTGACGGCGCTGGCGGTGAGCTCGGCGCAGCGCTGGTCGCAATTCCCCGAGGTGCCCACGATGCAGGAGTCCGGCGTGCCGGATTTCGACGTCGCCTCCTGGTACGGGCTGGCGGCGCCGGCGGCGACGGCGCGGCCGGTGGTGGAGAAGCTGGGCGGGGCCGTGCTGCGCGCTCTGGCGGATCCCGCGGTCGTGCGGCGCCTGCACGAATTCGGCGCCGATCCCTGGCCGCTCGGGCCCGCGGACTACCAGGCCTTCATGATCGGCGAGGAGCGGAAATGGGGCCCGATCGTGCGGGCGGCGGGCGTCACAGCCAACTGAGAGCCTGCCCCACAAGGGCCGGCGCCGCCGCCTTCCTGGCCAGGACGAAAAATCCCGGGCCCAATTCTGCCGCACCTGCGAGGCAGGGTTGCGGAGGGCGCGATTGAGGCGGCAAAATCCGTGAAAACGGAGGTTATCGATCCATGCCCGACGTGAACTCCACGAGTCCGGCCCCCGTCTTTGGCGAAGGCCAGTACGACGCCATTATCATCGGCGCCGGCTTCGCGGGCCTCTACCAGCTGCATTGCCTGCGCAACCGCCTCGGTCTGAAAGCGCGCGTGCTCGAAGCGGCCGACGGCATCGGCGGCACCTGGTACTGGAACCGCTACCCCGGCGCGCGCTGCGATTCCGAGAGCCATTCCTACTGCTACAGCTTCTCCGACGAGCTGATCCGCGACTGGGAATGGTCCGAGCGCTATCCCGAGCATCCGGAGATCCGCCGCTACCTCGACTTCGTCGCCGACCGCTTCGACCTGAAGCGCGACATCCAGCTCGGCACGCGCGTCGCGGGCGCGAGCTTCGACGCGGCCACGAGCCGCTGGACCGTGACCACCGAGGCCGGCGAGACCTTCTCCGCGCAGTTCCTGATCACGGCGGTGGGCTGCCTCTCCTCGGCCAATGTGCCGAAGATTCCCGGCCTCGAGGACTTCCGCGGCGACTGGTACCACACCGGCGAATGGCCGCATGAGGGCGTGGACTTCGCCGGCAAGCGCGTCGGCCAGATCGGCACGGGCTCGACGGGCATCCAGGCCGCGCCGGTGATCGCGTCGCAGGCGGCGCACCTCACCGTCTTCCAGCGCACGCCCAACTACAGCGTGCCGGCCCACAACGCGCCGCTGACGCAGGCGTTCAAGGACCAGGTGAAGTCCGGCTACGCGGACATCAGGCGCACCATGCATGCGACCACCAACGGCCATCCCTTCACCATCGACGACCGCTCGGTCTTCGATGTCTCGCCCGAGGAGCGGACGGAGATCTACGAGAAGGCCTGGGCCAAGGGCGGGCTGCAGTTCCGCGCCAATTTCCGCGACATCACGACGAGCCTGGAAGCCAACGCCACGGCGGCCGAGTTCATCAAGGACAAGATCCGCGCGATCGTGAAAGACCCGGAGACGGCGGCGAAGCTGGCCGACATCGACCACCCCTACGCGGCCAAGCGCCCGCCGATCGACAGCTTCTACTTCGAGACCTTCAACCGCGAGAACGTGGAGCTGGCCGATATCCGCGCCGATCCCATCGAGCGGATCACGCAGACCGGCATCCGGCTCCAGTCGGGCAAGGAATATCCGCTCGACATCCTCGTCTTCGCCACCGGCTTCGACGCGATGACCGGGCCCTTCCTGCGGATGGACATCCGCGGGCGCGACGGGCTGACCCTCGGCGAGGCCTGGGAGGCCGGGCCGCGCACCTATCTCGGCCTGAACGTGAAGGGCTTCCCGAATCTCTTCACCATCACCGGGCCGGGCAGCCCCTCGGTGCTCTGCAACATGCCGGTGCCCATCGAGCAGCATGCGGAGTGGATCGCCGGCTGCATCGCCCACATGCGCAAGAACGACATCGCGACCATCGAGGCGACGGAGGAGGCGACCGAGGCCTGGGCCGCCGAGGTGAACCGCGCGGCCGAGGCCACGCTGCTGCCGCAGGCCTCCAGCTCCTGGTATCTCGGCGCCAACGTGCCCGGCAAGCCGCGGGTCTTCATGCCCTATGCGGGCGGGATGGCGAAGTACCGCGGCATCTGCGACGAGGTGGCGGCGGAGGGGTACAAGGGGTTCGAGCTCGGCAAGGTGGCCGCGCACGCCTGAGGGAAGAACGAGGGGCTCTGCCCCTCGACCCCGCCAGGGCTTTTGGCCCTGGACCCTTTAACCGGGCTCCCTTTGCTTGACAGGGCTTCCCGACGGCTCTGAAACTTCACGTCAAAATAGGAAACGCAACAGGCAATGAACACGGCGCTAGATGGGCTCGTCGTCCTCGACCTGACGAATTTTCTTTCCGGGCCCTACTGCACCATGCTGCTCGGCGACATGGGCGCCGACATCATCAAGGTGGAACGGCCCGATGGCGGGGACGACGCGCGCCGGATGCCGCCTTTCGTCGAGGGCCGCAGCCAGCCCTTCGCGGTGTGGAACCGCAACAAGCGCAGCATCGTGGCCGACCTCAAGAAGCCGGACGACATCGAGCTCGTGCGTCGGCTGGCGCTCCGCGCGGACGTGCTGGTCGAGAATTTCCGCCCCGGCACGCTGGCGCGTCTTGGCCTGGGATGGGAGGAACTCCACGCGGCCAATCCACGGCTCATCTGGTGCTCGATTTCGGGCTTCGGGCAGACCGGGCCGTGGGCCGGCCATGGCGGGCTGGACATGATGGCACAGGGCATGTCGGGCCTGATGGCAGGCAACGGCCCGCCCGAGGATGAGCCTTATCGACTGCCGATCGCGATCACCGACGTCACGGCAGGGATGTTCTCCGCGATCGCCGTACTGGGGGCGCTGCAGGCGCGCGAGCGCACCGGGGAAGGCCAGCGCATCGACCAGTCGCTGTTCGAGGCCGGCGTCTCCCTAGGCGTCTATGAGGCCGCGCATGTCTTCACCCATGCCACCCGGCCGCAGCGGCTGGGCCAGCTGCATCGCGGCTCCGCACCCTACCGTGTGTTCCGCACCCGCGACGGGTACATCACGCTCGGCGCATCGAAGGACAAGTTCTGGCAGGCCCTGTGCGGGATCATCGGCCAACCCGGACTTGCGGACGACCCGCGCTTCCGGACCAACGCCGACCGCGTCGCCAACAATGCCCAATTGGTCCCGCTGCTGCAGGAGACGTTCGCGACCCGGGACAGCGCGCACTGGCTGGGCGCCCTCGGCAAGGCAGGCATCCCCGCGGAGCCGGTGCTGTCCTATGACGAGGCTCTCGCGCACCCGCAGGGCGTCGCGCGGGGGCTGGTGGTGGAGTTCGAGGATCCGCAGCGAGGCGCGGTGCCGCACCTCGCTCCCCCCGTGCGGCTGGAAGGGACGCCCGCGCGCATCCGTCGCCGCGCGCCCGACCTTGGCGAGCACAGCGACGAGATCAGGGCCTGGCTGGCGGAGGGGATCGCGACATGATCCGCGCCCTGCTCGGAATGCTGCTGATCCTGTGCGCGGCCACCGGCGCCCGCGCGGATGACAGCTTTCCCAATCGCCCGATCCGCCTGATCGTGGTCTTCGCGCCGGGAGGCGGAGCGGACACCACGTCGCGGCTGATCGCCGGCCCCATGTCCCAGGTGCTGGGGCGGCAGGTGGTCGTGGAGAACCGGGCCGGTGGAGTCTACGGCGGGCAGATGGCGGCCACCGCCCGTCCCGACGGCTATACGCTGATGGCCGATGCATCGGCCTTCGCGGTGCGGCACAAGCTGCATGCCAATCTGTCCTTCGACTATATCCGCGACTTCGCGCCGGTCGCGCG
>JAQGHZ010000231.1 GCA_028291485.1 Rubritepida sp.
CCCCTCCTCGCAGCTTCGCCCTGATTTACGGTGCCCAGTTCCTGGGCATCGGCGCCATGATGCCCTTCCTGCCGGCCATCCTGGCCGAGGGCGGGCTGACCTCCGGCCAGGTCGGCGGGGTGATGGCGGCAGGGTCCATCATGCGGCTGCTGGCGGCCCCGGCGGGCGGGCGGATCGCCGATGGGGCGGGCGACGTGCGGGTCATCTTGGCGATGGCGGCGCTGGTGGCCGCGGCGGCGGCGATGGGCTTCGGGCTGGCGGCGGGTCTGGCGCTGCTGCTGGCCGTACAGGTGGTGCACAGCATCGCCATCGCGCCGGTCGTGCCGCTGACGGATGCCCTGGCGGTCGGCGCGGTGCGGACCCACGGCTTCGACTATGCGCGGGTCCGGGCGGCGGGCTCCATCACCTATATCCTGGGCGCGGTGCTGGCCGGACAGGCCGTGGCGCTGGCCGGGCCGCGCATGGCGGCCTGGATCCTGGCGGCGGCGCTGGTCGCGACGGCCGTGCTGGCGCTGCGCCTGCCGGACGGGCGACGGGCCGGGGCGAAGGCGCGGGGATCGCTCTGGGCGCCGCTTCGGGAGCCGGGGTTTCCGCGCATCCTGGCCATCGCGGCGCTGATCCAGGGGAGCCACGCGGTCTACTACGCTTTCTCGACCCTCCATTGGCAGCGGGCGGGCCTCGGGACGGGCTTCATCGGCATGCTCTGGGGGCTGGGCGTGGTGTCGGAGGTGCTGCTCTTCCTCTACGGCCAGCGCTTCGTGCTGCGGCTGGGCGTCCGGGGGTTGGTGATGCTGGCCGCAGGCGCGGGGATCCTGCGCTGGTGCGTGCTGGCCGTGACGGTGGAGCCCGCCTGGCTCATCCCGGTGCAGACGCTGCACGGCGCGACCTTCGGGGCGATGCACCTGGCGACCATGCAGGCGCTGCTGGGCCTGCCTGCGACGGTGGGCGCGCGGGCGCAGACGCTGGTCGCCTCGGCGGTGAGCGCGACCTCGGGCGCGCTGATGTGGGGGAGCGGGTTTCTCTTCGCCGCGGTCGGCGGCCACGCCTTCTTCGCGATGGCGGCGCTGTGCGGAGCGGGATTGGCGCTGGGGCTCGGAATCCGGAGGCCCGGTTAAGGGCAACGCCCCTCGGGTCGCCGCGACGCCCCTGCCTCCGGATATTCCCCCGAGGCCACGATCCGCCGTTCGTTCGCGCCGATCCTGCGGTAGGGCGGACCCATGCCCCAAGCGGCCCAAGGCAAACCGGCGCCCGTGGGTTCCCCCCGTTATCCACAGGGAACTCCCATGGCGGAGACTCCACCGACCTGGGTAGGATGGCCCCACATGAACAGCATCCCCCCTTCGGACGGCCAGGGCCTCTTCGGCCTCGGCACGCGCCTGCCGCCCGCGAGCCTCGAGGCGGAGCAGGCGCTGCTGGGCGCGCTGCTGGCCAACAACAAGGCCTATGAGCGGGTCAGCGAGTTCCTCGAGGGCGAGCACTTCGCCGATGCCATCCACGGCCGGATCTACTCGGCCATCCGCCGGCGCGTGGAGAACGGGCAGCTCGCCGATGCCGTGACGCTGCGACGCGAGTTCGAGCACACGGGCGAGCTCAGCGAGGTCGGCGGCCCCGCCTATCTGGCGCAGCTGCTCTCGGCCATGGTCGGCATCGTCAATGCCGGCGAGTACGGCCGCCTCATCCACGACTGCTACATCCGCCGCCAGCTCATCGACCTCGGCGAGACGGTGGTGAACCGCGCCTTCGGCTCGGAGCCCGAGCTGGAGGGCAAGGAGCAGATCGAGGCGGCCGAACAGCTCCTCTTCGACCTCGCGACCGAGAAGGCCGCCGAGGGCGGCGCCATCACCTTCGAGCGCGCGCTGACCCGCGCGGTGGAGATCGCGGCCAAGGCGAAGGAGAACGGCGGCGGCGTCTCGGGCTTGGCCTCCGGCCTGCGCGACTTCGACGCCAAGATGGGCGGCCTGCACCCGTCGGATCTCATGATCCTCGCCGGCCGCCCCGCCATGGGCAAGACCGCCCTGGCCACCAAGATCGCCTATGGCGCGGCCAAGGCCCTGATGAGGGAGGCGGAGGAGACCGGCCAGCGCACCGGGCAGGTCGCCATCTTCTCGCTGGAAATGAGCGCCGACCAGCTGGCCAACCGCCTTCTCTCCGAAGCCAGCCGCATCCAGGGCGACCGGATCCGCCGCGGCGAGATCAGCCAGCGCGAGTTCGACCATTTCGTCGGCGTGAGCCGCGAGCTGTCGCAGCTGCCCCTGCTGATCGACGACACGCCAGCCATCACTCTCTCGGCGCTGCGCACGCGCTGCCGCCGCATCCAGCGCACGCGCGGCCTGCGGCTCGTGGTGGTGGATTACCTGCAGCTCATGCGGCCGGCGGCGGGCACGCGGCCGGAGTCGCGCGTGCTGGAAATCAGCATGATCACGCAGGGCCTGAAGGCGATCGCCAAGGAACTGTCCCTGCCGGTCATCGCCCTGTCCCAGCTCTCGCGCGCCGTGGAGCAGCGCGAGGACAAGCGGCCGCAGCTGTCGGATCTGCGCGAATCCGGCTCGATCGAGCAGGACGCCGACAGCGTGATGTTCGTCTATCGCGACGAATACTACCTCAAGCAGCGCGAGCCGAAGATCATGAGCTTTCCGGACGATTCCAAGTTCCAGGACGCCATGACGCGCTGGCAGCAGGACATGGAGCGCGCGCACAACAAGGCGGACCTCATCATCGCCAAGCAGCGCCACGGCCCCACGGGCACCATCCCGCTCTTCTTCGAGGCGGAGTTCACCCGCTTCGGCGACCTCGACATCGAGCATGCGCAAAGCTATGGCGACTGAATGTCGCGGGGCCTGTTGACCATCGATCTCGGCGCGATCGTGCGCAACTGGCAGAAGCTCTGCGCGATCCACGCCGCCGGCGCGGTGGCGGGGGTGGTGAAGGCCAATGCCTACGGGCTCGGCGTCGGCCCCGTCGCCACGGCGCTGCGCGACGCCGGCTGCCGGCACTTCTTCGTGGCGCAGCCGCGCGAGGGGATCGCCCTGCGCAAGGTACTGGGGCCGGAGCCGATGATCGCGGTGCTGGGGGGTTTCCCCGACGCGCAGCGGCATGGCGTGACGCCGGTGCTGAACAGCCTCGACGCGCTGCGCGCCTACCGGGGCCCCGCGATCCTGCAGGTCGACACCGGCATGTCGCGCCTCGGCCTCGATGCCTCGGAGCTGGAGTCGCTGGCGCGCGACCCCTCGCCCTTCGACGGCGTGGAGCTGCTCTACGTCATGACGCACCTCGCCGCGGCGGACGATCCCGGCCATCCGCTGAACGCGGTGCAGGCCGACCGCTTCGCCGAGGCCTGCCTGAAGCTGCCCCGCGCGCGGCGCAGCTTCGCCAATTCCTCCGGCATCTTCCTCGGCGGCCGCTATGCGAGCGACCTCGCGCGGCCGGGCTGCGCGCTCTACGGCATCAACCCGACCCCGGGAAAGCCAAACCCCATGGAGCCGGTCGTGCGGCTGGAGGCGCCGGTGCTGCAGCTCCGCTCGATCGCGGCGGGCCAGACGGTGGGCTATGGCGGCACCTGGATGGCCACGCGGCCGAGCCGCATCGCCACCATCCCCGCCGGCTATGCCGACGGGCTGCCGCGCGCCATCGACGGCAAGGCGAAGGGCGCGATCCGCGGCCGGCCGGTGCCGATGGTGGGCCGCGTCTCGATGGACCTCATCACCCTAGACGTCACCGACGTGCCCGAGGCGGCGGCGGGCGACCTGGTCGAGCTCATCGGCCCGTCCCAGGATGCCGATGCGCTGGCCCGGATCTGCGGCTCCATCGGCTACGAGATCCTGACCTCGCTGGGCAATCGCTACGAGCGCCGCTACCTTCCGGCATGACCCGTTTCCTGGATTTCCTCGCGCTGACCGGGCGCGGCCTCATCTCGACCTGCCGCACTCTGGGCGGTGTCTCGCTCTTCGCGCTGGCCGGCGCCTCGCATGTGGTACGGCCACGCTTCCCCTTCCGGCAGTTCTGGCGGCACTTCGTCGAGATCGGCTATTTCTCGCTCGCGGTGGTGGCGCTGACGGCGCTCTTCACCGGCATGGTGCTGGCATTGCAGAGCTTTACCGGCTTCTCCCGCTTCAACGCGGAGAGCGCGATCGCCTCCGTCGTCGTGCTCTCCGTGACGCGCGAGCTCGGACCGGTACTGGCGGGGCTGATGGTGGCGGGGCGGATCGGCGCGGCCATGGCGGCCGAGATCGGCACCATGCGCGTCACCGACCAGATCGACGCGCTCACCACGCTCAGCACCGATCCGATGAGGTATCTCGTCGCGCCGCGACTGCTGGCGGCGACGCTCGCCATGCCGCTGCTGGTGGTGGTGGCGGATATCCTCGGCGTCTTCGGCGGCTTCCTGATCGGCACGGTGAAGCTGGGCTTCGTGCCGCAGCTCTACCTCATGCGGACCTTCGACGTGCTGCAGACCATGGATGTGGTGAGCGGCCTCGTGAAGGCGGCGGTCTTCGGCTTCCTCATCGCGCTGATGGGCACCTGGTGCGGCTACAACAGCAAAGGCGGGGCCCAGGGCGTGGGCCAGGCGACGACGCGGGCGGTGGTGGCCTCGTCGATCCTGATCCTGGCACTGGACTACGTGGTCACCGAGGCGTTTTTCTCGCGATGACCCCTTTTGATCGCGGAGCCGAGTGGAACGTGAATCAGCAGAGCCAAATCACACCGAAGAACGGGGCCACACCGAAAATCAGGCTTCGCGGGTTGCGCAAGGCCTTCGGCGACAAGGTCGTGCTCGACGGCGTCGACCTCGACGTGCGCGCGGGCCATTCCATGGTGATCCTGGGCGGCTCGGGCTCCGGCAAGTCGGTGACGATCAAGTGCATCCTCGGGCTGATCGAGCCCGATTCGGGGCTCATCGAGATCGACGGGCGGGACGTCGCGAAGCTGTCCCCCGACGAGCGCGCGGCGATCCTCGACCGCACCGGGATGCTGTTCCAGAACGGCGCGCTCTTCGACAGCCTGCCGGTCTGGGAGAATGTCTGCTTCAAGCTGCTGGCGCAGCGCCGCATCACCCGCGCCGCCGCGCGCGACCGCGCGGCCGAGGTGCTGGAGCAGGTGGGCCTCGCGGCCAGCGTGGGCGACCTCTCGCCCTCGGAGCTCTCGGGCGGCATGCAGAAGCGCGTCGCGCTGGCGCGCGCCATCGCGGCGCAGCCGGACATCATCTTCTTCGACGAGCCGACCACGGGCCTCGACCCCATTATGGGTGCTGTCATCGACGGGCTGATCGTGGATTGCGTGAAGCGGCTGGGCGCGACCGCCTTCTCCATCACGCACGACATGGCGAGCGCGCGCCGCATCGGCGATGACGCGGCGATGATCCACAAGGGGAAGATCGTCTGGTCCGGGCCGGCGAGCTCGCTCGGCGAGACGGGCAACGAGATGGTGGACCAGTTCGCGCGCGGCGAACGCGAGGGGCCGATCCAGATGGAACTGCGGAAGTAGCGCAGCCTTGCCGAATAAGCGCTGACGGCGGAATATCCGACCGCACAGCGGCCGGCGCGCCGCGACCAACAATGAAGCCGGGCGCTCCATGACAGGGCGCGAAGCCAAGCCGCCGGAGGCGGCGCCCGGCGTCGGAGGGCGGAAAAATGGCCTACGTCATCATTGCCTGGGACGGCACCGACAAGGACGCGCTGGATCGCCGCATGGCGGTGCGCGACCGGCATCTCGAGGTCATCACGCGCTGGGCGAAGGAGGGCCGCCTCGTCCTCGGCTTCCCCACCTTCCGCGCGGACGGCTCGGTCGCCGGCTCCATCATGATCCTCGACGAGGACGAGGTGGGCGCGAAGGAATACCTCTCCGAGGAGCCCTTCGCGCGCGAAAGCGTGTGGCAGAGCTACGAAGCGCGGCCCTTCCGCATCGCGCCGCTGGAGTACGAGCCGCTGCCCAAAGGCCCGACGCCGGGCAAGCCCACCCACACGGTGGTGATCGCCGAGGACGGCGACAACGCGGTGGCGAAGCGGCTGGCCGTGCGCGGCGCGCATTTCGACCGCGTTTCGAACTTCGCCAAGGACGGCACGCTGACCCTCGGCGGCGGGCTGCTGAACGCGAAGGGCGAGATGGTGGGCTCCATCGCCATCACGAAGCACCCGACCGAGGAGGAGGCCCGCGCCTTCTGGGCCGAGGATCCCTATGTGAAGGAAGGCGTGTGGCAGAAGATGCAGTTCTTCGTCACGCGCTTCGCCCCCCTGCCCTACAAGGCGCTGCCTCGCCCCGAATGACATCGCCCGAATG
>JAQGHZ010000245.1 GCA_028291485.1 Rubritepida sp.
CGAAATGCCAGTGGCGAGAAAAGCTGCGGTCATGGCGACCTTGCGGGATTGCAGGAAACCGGCGACGAGAAGGCACCCGGCGGATCGGCTTAAGGGGCCGCGACACGCCGGGCAGGAACTGAGCGACGCCAAGTGCGAGACGACCCCAGCCGGGGCGCCGCCCCTGTGCGGTCAAGCTTAGGTAATGCCGGCCGTAATGGCGGTCAGAACTCCGGCGAGCTTCGGGCCAAGCAGCGCGGCAGCGGCCGAAACGACAAGCACGATGCCGGAGGCGAGCACGGCGTACTCGGCGGCGGTCACGCCCTTGCGATCGGCGAGAGCCCGCGTAGCGGCGGAAATTACGTTCTTCAGCATTGAAAGTTTTTCCTTTTTTGAGGTTGCAGTAACGCGACGGGGCAGCACCGCCGATATCGGCAGTGGCACCCCAGGCACAACCATGGGTGGCATGGTCTACCTGAATGCTCCATTAAGCATTGCCCTCGCGGCCGTCAACCGGAAGTTGTACCTTAACGATAATTCGGTGCCCCATATAACCCTCTACCCCCAAAAGGCCGGCATGTTGTATAGGTTAATCGACTTAACGTATATCACCGCATGCATGCACGCCCAGGTTGCCGTTCCCCTAATGTAAGGCGCTCTCACGCCCTAAAGGATCCTCAGGATGCAAGTCTTGGACCGCGCCCTCCGAAATACCGGAAGGAGGCTCGCTGCAGCGTTGCGGAGCCGGCGCGGCGTCACGTCCACCCTCGTTGCCTCGGTCGGTACCGTGCTGATCGGCATGGCTGCGATCGCGACCGAGGGCGGCGCGTGGTACGTCGTCTTGCGCAATGCATCGACAGCCACGGACCTTGCGGCCTTCGCTGGCGCTTCTGCTCGGGACCGCGGTGGGGACGCGGTCGCCATTGCACTGGACGCCGCGGCGCGCAACGGCTTCCGTCCTGACTCGACCACCACCGTGGCGGCCTACAATCCTCCCATCACTGGCCCACAGGTCGGCAACATCGCGGCGGTTGAGGTTGTCGTCACGCGCCGTCCCACACTTCATCTCAGTGCGACGCTGCTTAGGACACCGCCGGTCATCCGTAGCCGCGCAGTGGCGGTCTCCCGTGCCGATGACGAAGTCTGCATGCTCGCTCTCAACCACCTTGACCTCGGCGGCAACAGCACGACCCAGGCAAGCCGCTGCGTGCTCGCGAGCGGCAGTGGCGGCATCAACATTTATGGCTCTGCCAGCGTGCGGGCTGCAGCGCTCGTCAGCAGCGGCACCTGCACCGGCTGCGCCAGTGGCGACGTCTGGACGGACGACACACGCAGCGTGCGGCCACTCGTCATCGCCGACAGGCAGGAGCCGATCAGCGATCCCTTCCGAAGCCTGAGCAACTGGACGCCCAGCCCGCCGCCGTGCCGCACCACCGCGATCAGCGGTTCGAATGTCTCGATCACGCCTGGGCAGGGTGCCATCTGCACCAGCGTGACGATCGGCACCAACGCCAGCCTGAACCTCTCGCCGGGAATCTACTATTTCAACAACGCCGATCTCACCGTGCGCGGGCAGATCAGCGGCGAAGGCGTGACCCTGGTCTTCACTGGCGATTCCAGTCGTGTCGGCACCATCCAGATCAATGCGCAGGCCACCGGCACGCTCAGCGGCCCGACCTCCAGCCTTATCCCCGGACATCCCGAAGCGAGTGGCCTCGTCATCTACCGGGATTGGGCCGCGACGAACAACGGCACGGCGAAACAAGTGCAGCTCAATGGCGGCGCCACAATGGTGCTGCGAGGTGGCGTGTACCTCCCGACCTCTGACGTTGTCGTGAACGGGAAGGGCGTCGTGGACTCCAACTGCCTCTCCATCGTCGCCCAGAACCTCTCGCTCTCGGGCACCTCTGACACCGAGGTCGGGGTCACCGGCTGCGTGGGTTACACACCCTATCCCACCCTTCGCACCGTCCGTCTTGTGGAGTGAACACCATGCCAATGCCAAGACAACTTCGGCGGCTCGGCATCGCAACCACCGAGCTGGCCGTGCTGGCGCCGATCCTCACCCTCTTGCTGTTCGGCACGCATGACATTGCGCAGGTCATGCTGACGAGCCTGCGCCTCGAGCGTGCCGCCCGGACGGGGGCGCAGTTCGCCCTCGCCAAGCCGCAGGATCTGACGGCGGTTCGCAATGCGGTGCTGGCCGCAGCACCTGGCCTCACCCTCGCGAACGTACCGATGCCGGTGCAGAGCTGTGAATGCGCCTCGTCGCCGGCGAGCTGTTCCGCCACCTGTCCGGGTGGCCTGGTTCGTGTGATTACCGTCGTGGCGACGCAAACCCTCACTCCGCTGCTGCTCACCAATCGGACACAGGGGGTTGGAAATGCCGT
This sequence comes from Rubritepida sp., assembly GCA_028291485.1. Lineage (GTDB taxonomy): Bacteria > Pseudomonadota > Alphaproteobacteria > Acetobacterales > Acetobacteraceae > Roseococcus. Next base: position 2,370 of record JAQGHZ010000245.1, read on the forward strand.
TGTCCGGCTGCGCTAGGCGTCTTTGCGCGCTCGGGCGCCGCGGCGTCACGAGCCTTGAGTTCGCCGTGACGGCAAGCCTCACAGTGACACTGATTTTCGGTTCCGCCGAGGCGGCAAAGTACTCCTTCACGCTGCAGTCGCTCCGAGCCGCCGCCGGCGAGGCCGCGCGAAGCGTGATGCTGCGGGGCGGCGCCAACATGAGTGCCGGGGTGCCCCCTTGCCAGGGCCTTTCGGGCGCCCTGCCGGGCGCAACTGCCCGCGTTCGCTACCTGGACGCGACCAAGGTAACGGCGACGCTCGCGGGATGCGCGACGAACGGCGGCGTCAGCAGCGTGAATGTCACGCTGCTTTACCCCTATACATTTTCGATCCCGATCTTCGGCCGCAGGAGCGAAACTCTCGCAGAAAGTGCTCAGGCGGTGTTCAACTGAACAAGCGCGACTGGCACTGCTTTGGCCGGTGAGATCGAAGCGGTTGACTGAGGAGCTGGAGCAGTAGGGACATCCTACCGGATGGCGTGGCGAATGACATCGCTCCCGCCGTACGTTTGTCGGTCAGGGAAGGAACGGAGGGCAAAGCCCCTCGCTTGCCACCTTCAAAGATGACAGGCAGGTTGCATCGCAGCATGGTGTCCGAAGCGATCATCGTCGGCGTCGGTGCCGAGCAGGGGTTGGGCGCGGCCCTCGCCCGGCGTTTCGCGCGCGAGGGCCATCGCGTCCTCATCGCCGGCCGGACGATGGACAAGCTCGCCGCCGTCGTGGAGGGAATCGAGGCCGCGGGCGGCACGGCCGAGGCCATCGTCGCGGATGCCACGGATTCCCTTGATGTCGGCAAGCTCTTCGACCGCGCGAAGGATCTCGAGATCGTCGTCTTCAACGCGGGCGTGAACGTCCGCACGCCCTTCCGCGACCTCTCGGTCGAGACCTTCGAGGAGGCCTGGCGCACCAACACGCTGGGCGGCTTCGTGGTGGGGCGCGAGGCAG
>JAQGHZ010000280.1 GCA_028291485.1 Rubritepida sp.
CGAAGGACACGGTGCTGCTCTATACGGGCTTCTACAAGCGCGCGACGGGGACCGACGGTTACATCACGGACTTTCCCGGCCTCACCAAGGAGAGCGCAACCTGGCTGGGGAAGAAGGGCATCACCGCCTTCACGGTGGAATCCGTGAGCCCCGGCCGGCCGGGCCGCAACAATTTCGAGGTCCACCACGTCTGCCGTGACATGGGCTTCACGCATTACGAGGGCGTGATCAACCTCGACAAGGTCGTGGGCAAGGGCCGTTTCCGCTTCATCGGCTTCCCGCTGAAGATCAGAGGCGGCACGGGCAGCCCGGTCCGCGCCGTCGCCTGGCTGGACGAATAGGCCGGACTCCGATCGGGCAGGCCAGGCCGCCCGATCGGATCGTGTCGCGCCGTCGTCAGAAGGACGACGGCAGCGCCCAGATCTCTTCCAGGAGGTGATAGCGCCCGGCGGCTTCCGGGGCCATGCGCTTGCGCATGAAGATGCCCGTCATCTTCACCAGCTCATTGTCGAACTGCGTTCCGATCCGCGCCGGAGGGATGAGCCGCCTCAGGATCAGGCCTGAGGGTGCACGACGATTACGCTGCATGCGTGTGCACAAGCGACAAATTCAGGTGCCGACGGAGCGCCGCGGAAGGCTCGGCAGATCCTGCGCCTCCATCCATTCGGGGCCGCCCTGCGCCACCCAGAGCGAGGCCGCCAGCGCCGCGAAGCCCCGATGCGCGATCAGATCCGCCTCGCCGAAGGTGTTGCGCGCGGCATTGGCGCAGATCAGCACGCCGAGATAGCTGCCCTGCCACATCAGCGGCGCGAAGATCGAGGAACCGGCGCGGAAGCTCTGCAGGATCTTCACGAAGCTGGCGTGCAGGGCGGTGTCGCGCAGCAGCATGGGCTGGTGCGTGTGGGCGACTTCGCCGGGATGGCCGAGCTTGATATCCACGAGCTCGTGATACTGCTCTGGTGCGAAGTTCACCGGCGCCACGATCATGTGGTGCAGCCCGTCGGCGGTGCGCAGGAAAGCCGCGCAGGCCGCGCCGACCCGGGGCGGCGGATCCTCGCGGAAGGCGTTGGGGCGCAGCACCGCGGAGGGGTCGCCGAGCAGAGCCGGCAGGGCGCGGGTGAGGGCGTAGAGCGCCTCCTCCGGCCCCTTTGCCGCGGCGCCCTCGGCCGCGATCCGCGCGAAGCCCGCGAAGAGTTCCATTCCCATGCTTAACCCCTGAAACGTGCCAGCCGCTCCGGATCCGGCACCACGCCGATCCCGGGTCCCGCGGGCACCATGGCCTGGCCATCACGTAGCGCGACGCCGGCCTGAGTGACATCCTCGGTCAGCATGCCGTGCGTGACGCTGAGGCCCCATTCCACATCAGGCAGCAGGGCAGCGAGATGCACGGCCGCCGCGGCGCCCACGGAAGACTCGGCGATCTTGCAGGCCAGCGTGCCGCGCATGCCGTTTTCGCGCAGCAGCGCGTCGGCGGCCAGCGTCGGCAGCAACCCGCCGAGTTTGATGGACTTGAGCCCGAAGCCGGCGGCGAGCCCGCGATGCGCCGGGATGTCGCGCAGCCCATGCAGCCCCTCGTCGATGCAGATCGGGCAGCCCGGCTGCCGCGCCAGCACCGTGAGGCCCGCGAGGTCGTCATCCGGCAGCGGCTGCTCCAGGTAGTCGAGCGTGCCCTCGGGCAGGTCGGCGCGGAAGGCGCACGCGGCCGCGACGTCCCAGGCCATGTTGGCGTCGCCCGAGAGGTGCGCCGCCGGTCCCAGCGCCGCGCGCAGCGCGCGGACGAGCGCCGCGTCCTCCAGCGGATCGGCGCGCAGCCCGAGCTTCACCTTGATGTGCCGGAAGCCCTGCGCCTGGGCGGCGCGGGCCGCGGCCAGCACCGAGATGTCGTCGGCGCCGCCGATCATCGCAATGGCGGGCACGAAATTGCGCCGGGGCTCGCCGAGGAAGCGCGAGAGCGGCAGTCCCGCGCGGCGCGCGGCGAGGTCCAGCACGGCCATCTCGACCGCCGCCTTCGCCCCCGTGTTGCCCCGGATGGCGCGGGCCAGGCGGGGCGCGATCGCACCGGCGTCGGGCAGCGCGCCGCGCAGCAGCGCGGGCGCCAGGTAGCGTCGCGCGACCTCGGCCATGCCGGCGAGCACCTCGCCCGTCATGGTGGGTGCCGCGCTGGCCTCGCCCCAGCCGGAGCGGCCCTCTTCGTCGCGCAGTTCGATCAGCAGCGTTTCCGCCTCGGCGATCGTCTCGCTCGCCAGCAGCAGCGGCTTCTTTAGCGGGATGCGGAGCGGCCAGACGGCAAATCCGGCGATGACGAGAGGCCAGGCAAGGGCCGGTCCGGAGCGATGGGGCATTCGCGCGAAGCTTCGGGTGTAAGGAGATGAAGTCAAGCGGCGGCGGCGGAATTCCTGGACAGGCCCGGTCGATGGTTTTCGCGAATTCCTCGGCGACGCGCTGCGCCTGCACCCTGATCATTGGTAAAGAAAAACCCGTCGCCAGAACTGGCGACGGGTTTCCAAATTTCCGGCTGCGAATGCGGCCGGCGCGTCGTGCCGAAGGCGCGCCTTTGGCGCGACGCGTCTGAGGGCCTGTTAAACGCTGTAGTACATCTCGAACTCGACCGGGTGCGGGGTGTGCTCGAAGCGGTACACCTCCGACCACTTCAGCTCAATGTAGCTCTCGATCTGGTCCTTCGAGAACACGTCGCCGGCCAGCAGGTAGTCATGGTCGGCCTCGAGTTCGCCCAGCGCCTGGCGGAGCGAACCGCACACCGTCGGGATGTCCTTCAGCTCCTCGGGCGGCAGGTCGTACAGATCCTTGTCCATGGGGTCGCCGGGATGGATCTTGTTCTTGATGCCGTCCAGGCCGGCCATCAGCATCGCCGCGAAGGCGAGGTACGGGTTGGCGGTCGGGTCAGGGAAGCGGACCTCGACGCGCTTGGCCTTCGGGTTCGTCGCATAGGGAATGCGGCAGGAGGCCGAGCGGTTGCGGGCCGAATAGGCCAGCAGCACGGGAGCCTCGAAGCCCGGGATCAGGCGCTTGTAGGAGTTGGTCGAGGCGTTGGTGAAGGCGTTCAGCGACTTGGCGTGCTTGATGATGCCGCCGATGTAGTAGAGCGCCGTCTCCGACAGGTCCGCATAGCCGTTGCCGGCAAAGACGGGCTTGCCCTCGTTCCAGATCGACTGGTGCACGTGCATGCCCGAGCCGTTGTCGCCATAGATCGGCTTCGGCATGAAGGTCGCCGACTTGCCGTAGCTGTGGGCCACGTTGTGGATCACGTACTTGTAGATCTGCATGTGGTCGGCCTGGGTGACCAGCGTGCCGAACTTGGTGCCGAGCTCATGCTGCGACTGCGCCACCTCGTGGTGGTGCTTCTCGCCGACGACGCCCATCTCGATCATGGTGGACAGCATCTCGGCGCGCAGGTCGACTTCGCTGTCGACCGGGTTCACCGGGAAGTAGCCGCCCTTGACGCCCGGGCGGTGGCCCATGTTGCCCTCGGGGAAGTCCTTCATGCCGGCGCCGGGGCCCTCGATGCTCTCCAGCGAGAAGTGGCCGAAGTTGCCGCCCGTGCCGAACTTCACGTTGTCGAACACGAAGAACTCAGCCTCGGGGCCGAAGAAGGCCGTGTCGCCGATGCCGGTGCTCTTCAGGTACTCCTCGGCCTTCTTGGCGGTCGAGCGCGGGTCGCGGTTGTAGCGCTGGCCGGTCGAGGGCTCGTAGATGTCGCAGAACAGGATCAGCTGCGGCTTGGCCGAGAAGGGATCCATGCAGGCCGAAGCGGCGTCGGGCATGAGGATCATGTCGGACTCGTTGATGGCCTTCCAACCGCCGATCGACGAGCCGTCGAACATGATGCCCTCCTCGAAGGTCTCTTCCTCGACCGTCGAGACGTGCTGGGCCGTGTGCTGCCACTTGCCGCGTGGATCCGTGAACCGGAAGTCCACATACTCCACGCTGTTCTCCTTGATCATTTCCATGACCTTGGAGACAGCTTCGGGGGAATTCATCGCCATGTCTCTGTCCTGTCCACTGCGTCCCTAGATGATGTCCCGCGCGGGGAGCCCGCGCAGCCGCCGCACCGCCAGCCAGGGACGCCCCCAGGACCGGCACTGGACGAAACCGTCAGGGGCATGAATGCCCCGTCAAAAACTCAGACCGCGTCCTCGCCGCGCTCGCCGGTGCGGATGCGGATCACCTCGGAGATGTCCGAGACGAAGATCTTGCCGTCGCCGATGCGGCCCGTGCGTGCGGCAGCCTGGATGGCCTCCACAGCGCGTTCCAGCATGTCGTCCGCGCAGATCACCTCGATCTTCACCTTCGGCAGGAAGTCCACGACGTATTCGGCGCCGCGATAGAGCTCGGTATGGCCCTTCTGCCGGCCGAAGCCCTTGGCCTCGAGCACGGTGAGGCCCTGGAGGCCGATCTCGTGCAGCGCGTCCTTCACCTCGTCGAGCTTGAAGGGCTTGATGATGGCCTCGATCTTCTTCATCGCATCCGTCACGTATTGGCGCAGGCGGATGGGCGGCCCGCGGCGTTTCCCCGATGGCCCCGGGCGCCGATGCGCGCCGACGCCCATCGGGCCGCAACTGTTTTGCACGCGCCATGCCATGGGCGCAATCGGCCCCTG
>JAQGHZ010000288.1 GCA_028291485.1 Rubritepida sp.
GCCCCTCACCGTGTTCCGGCGGGTGACCTTGCCGGCGATGCGGTCGGGCATCATCGCGGCCTGCCTCTTCTCCTTCATCCAGAGCTTCGAGAACCTGGAGCTGAGCCTGTTGCTGGTGGGACCGGGGCGAACGACCCTGCCGGTCGCGATGCTGAACTACCTGGAGTTCCGCGTGGACCCGACGCTCGCCGCCGTGGCCACGGTGCAGATCCTGCTCGTCGCCGTGCTCATGCTCGTCACGGACCGTTTCGTCTCCATCGCGAGGACCGTGTGATGGGAAGCCTTGTCCTCGAGGCCCTGGCGAAGCGCTACGGCACCTCCGTCGCCGTGGAGCGGGTGGATCTCGAGGTGCGGCAGGGGGAGATGGTCGCGCTGCTCGGCCCCTCCGGCTGCGGCAAGACGACGACGCTGCGCATGGTGGCGGGCTTCGTCGCGCCCAGCGCGGGCCGCGTGCTGATCGGCGGTGCCGACGTGACGCAGATGCCGCCGCATGCGCGCGACACCGGCATGGTGTTCCAGTCCTACGCGCTGTTCCCGCACATGACCGTGGCGGCCAACGTGGCCTTCGGGCTGGAGATGCGGCGCGTGGGCCGGGCGGAGCGCGACACGCGCGTCCGCGAGGCCCTGCGCCTCGTCCGGCTGGACGGGCTGGAGGATCGGCTGCCCCGCCAGCTTTCGGGCGGCCAGCAGCAGCGCGTGGCCCTGGCCCGCGCCCTGGTCGTCAACCCCGCCGTCTTCCTGCTGGACGAGCCGCTGAGCAACCTCGACGCCAAGCTGCGCGGGGAGGTGCGCATGGAGATCCGCGCCCTGCAGCAGCGGCTCGGCCTGACGACGCTGATCGTGACGCATGACCAGGAGGAGGCCCTGACCATGGCCGACCGGCTGGTGGTGATGGAGCGCGGACGGGTGCGGCAGGTCGGCACGGCCGAGGAGCTCTACGAAAGCCCCGCCGACCCCTTCGTCGCCGGCTTCGTCGGGCAATGCAACCTGGTCGAGGGGGCGCTGGAAGGGACGGGAGTGTTCCGTGCCGCCTCCGGCGCGCTCCTGGCCTGCGCCGCCACGCCGCCGCCGCCAGGACGGCACGTCCTCGCGCTGCGGCCCGAGCGCATCGAGGTGACGCCCGCGGCCGATGGCCCCGCCCGGCTGCGAGCCGTCACCTATCTCGGCCCACTGACCGAATACCATCTCGACCTCGACGGCACGCCGCTTCTGGCCATACGCCCGACGCCGACCGCCGGCGAGCCGTCGCGGCTGATGTCGGCGGGTGACGCGGTGACGCTTTCATGGGACGCTTCCGCCGCCCGGCTGCTGTCCGCTGCACAACCCGGCCAGACATGAGGCGTTCGCTTTCGCTCACCCATCATGGCCTAGCCTGTTATTCTACCACGTGATTCAGACCGAAGGCGCCTAACGCGCCTTCGGTCGTCACGCTCTAGCGAGGAGCCTGAACCATGAGCATCACCCGACGCGCGACCCTGGCGGGCGCCGCCATCGCCGCCGCTTCCGCAGGCCTCCCGAGGCCCGGCCTCGCCCAGGCCCGGCAGGTGGTGGTCGGAACCTGGGGCGGCGACTATGGCGAGCTGCTGCGGCAGAACATCGACGTGCCGCTCCTCGCCCCGCAGGGCATCGAGGTCCTGCAGGACGTCGCGAATGCCGATCCGCGCAAGACGAAGATGCTGGCGGAGCGCCAGGCGCGGCGCGGCACGATGGACGTGTCCTGCCTCTCCGACACCGACATGAACATGATGTCCCAGCAGAACACGCTGGAGACACTGGACACGGGCCGGCTGTCACGGTGGTCGTCGGTCATGCCCGCGCTGCGCAAGCCCTATGCCGTCCCGCACATCTATTCGGCGCTGGTGCTGCTGTACAATCCGAACAAGGTGACGACGCCGCCCACCGGCTTCAGCGACATGTGGGACCCGAAGTACCGCGGCCGCGTCGGCTTCTCGGACATCCTCTACTCCACCAACACCTTCGCCGCGGCGATGGCGGGCGGCGGATCCTTCAGCGACTACGGCCCGTCGCAGGCCAAGCTGATGGAGCTGCGGTCGCTGGACGCCAAGATCTACCCGTCCAACGAGGCGCTGGCGACGGCGCTGAAGGAGGAGGAGGTCTGGATGACGCCGATGTGGCTGGCCCGCGGCTACATGTGGCAGAAGGCCGGCATCCCGCTGCGCCATGTCGTGCCGCGCGAAGGCGTCTACGCCATCCTCTTCGAGGCGGCGATGACGCGCAACAGCCGCAGCAAGGACGCCGCCTACGCCTATCTCGACGCGATGCTGCGGGCCGAGGCGCAGGTCGCCTTCGCGGACCGCATGGGCTACCTGCCCACGGTGACGGATGCGCGCCTGCCGCCCGAGGTCGCGGCGGCGATCAGCCTGAGCGAGGCCGACCAGGCGCGGCTGCGCTCGCCCGACTACGACTACCTGATCCGCAGCCATTCCCAGATCCTCGATTTCTGGAACAGGCAGTTCAAGGGCTGACGTCTTGGCCGCGCTCGTCCTTCCCGCCGGGCTGCTCGTCGCGCTGCTGCTCGTCGCGCCGATGCTGCTACTGTTCCGCATCTCGCTCAACGAGTACAGCCCGACCGAGATGATGCGGGAGGCGACGACCGCGGCGAACTACCTGCGCGCGGTGGGCGATCCCTACTACCGCTCGGTGCTGCTCACCACGCTGACCGTCGCGCTGGGCAGCACGCTGCTGACCCTCGGGCTCGGCTTCCCGACGGCCTACTGGCTCGCGCGCATGGAGAGCCGGTGGAAGAGCTTCGCGACCATCGTGGTGATGTTCCCGCTGCTCGTCGGCAACGTGGTTCGCGCGGCCGGCTGGCTGGCGCTGCTGGGCAATGGCGGCGCGATCAACGCCAGCCTCCTCGGCCTCGGGCTGATCTCGGCGCCCTTGCCGCTCATCTACAACACCGGCGCGGTGGTGGTGGGCATCGTGGCGGTGGTGCTGCCCTACATGGTCCTCACGCTCTCGGCCGTGATCGAGAGCATTCCGCGCAACGTGGAGGAGGCCGCCTCCAACCTGGGCGCGCCCTCCTGGACGGTGTTCCGCCGCGTCGTGCTGCCGCTGGCCCTGCCCGGCGTCGCGGCCGGTTCCGTGCTGGTCTTCGTGCTCTGCATGAACACCTATGCGTCAGCCGTGCTGCTCGGCGGGCCGCGCTTCAAGATGATGGCGCCCGCCGTCTACGACCAGTTCGTGCGGGGCAACAACTGGCCCTTCGGCGCGGCGCTGGCCTTCATCCTGCTGACCATCACCCTGGTGCTGACCGTCCTCGGCAGTGCCGCGCTCGGCCGGCGCTACCGCCGGCCGAAGGAGGAACTGTCATGACGTCCGACGACATCGCGAGCGCACCCGGGGTCGGCCAGGAGATCACGGCGAAGAACACGAAGCTCGGCATGCCGCCGGTGCCGGCGGCGACCGGCCGCGACCGGGGCACGGGCCCGTATCGCCGCCTCGTGCTGCGCGGCGCCACCGTCATCGACGGAACCGGGGCGCCGCCCTGGGGGCCGGCCGACATCGTCGTCGAGGGCGACCGGATCGCCAGCATCACCCCGGTCGGCACGCCGCACCGGCCGATCAGCCCGTCCCGCCGCCCACCCGCCGGCGACCACGAGATCGACTGCCACGGCAAGTTCGTCACGCCCGGGCTGATCGACTGCCACACCCATATCGGCGTGGCCTATCACGCGCTGCACGGCGACGTCGCGCCGGCGGACTACGTCTACAAGCTCTGGCTCGCGCATGGCGTGACGACGGTGCGCGAGATGGGCTGCTTCAACGGCCTCGACTGGGTGGCTGAGCAACGCGAGGCCTCCGCCGCCAACCGCATCGCGGCGCCGCGCATCCTGGCGCATCCCTACTTCCCCGCCGTGAACGACATGCTGAAGACCATTCACACGCCGGACGAGGCGCGGCAGTGGTTGCGCGAGGCCAAGGACAAGGGCGCGGACGGGGTCAAGTTCTTCGGCGCGCCGCCGGCCATCATGCGCGCGGCGCTGGAGGAGTGCGGCAATCTCGGCCTGCGCAGCGGCTGCCATCACGCGCAGCAGGCGGTGACGCGCATGAACGCGCTGACCACGGCGCGCTGGGGCCTGACCAGCGCCGAGCATTACTACGGCCTGCCGGAAGCGCTCTACGCGGACCGGGTCGTCCAGGACTACCCGCCGGACTACAGCTACAGCGACGAATATTTCCGCTTCTCCGCCGCGGGCCAGACCTTCCTGCAGGCCGCCGAGCCGGGCAGCGCGAAGTGGAACGAGGTGCTGGAGCACTTCCTCGAGCTCGACTTCACCTTCGTGCCCACCTTCACGATCTACGACGCCAACCGCGACCTCATGCGCTTCCGCCGCGCCGACTGGCACGACGAGCACACCTGGCCCAGCATGTGGCGCTACTTCCAGCCCTCGCGCGGCGGGCATGGGGCCTATTGGTACCGCTGGTCCATCGGCAACGAGGTGGAGTGGAAGGCGCATTACCGCCTCTGGATGCAGTTCCTGAACGCCTACAAGAACCGCGGCGGGCGGGTCTGCACGGGCAGCGATTCCGGCTTCATCTTCCAGATCTTCGGCTTCGGCTACATCCGCGAGCTGGAGCTGCTGCAGGAGGCCGGCTTCAATCCGCTGGAGGTGCTGCGCTCCGCCACCATCCAGGGCGCGGAGCTGCTGGGCATCGACGGCGAGACGGGCAGCATCGAGGTCGGCAAGGTCGCGGACCTGCTGGTGCTGGACGAGAATCCGCTGGCCGACTTCAAGCTCCTCTACGGCACGGGCGCGCTGCGCCTGATCGAGGAGACCAACAAGGGCGAGTGGCGCCGCGCCCTCAAGCACACCATCCGCGCCGGCCTGGTCTTCGATGCGGAGGAACTTCTGGCGGATGTCCGCGCGATGGTGGCGGCGCAGAAGGCGGTGGAACTCGAAAGCGGCACCGCCCACGCATGAGCGCGCCGACCGAGTTCATCCTGCTGGTGGGGTTTCTCGGCAGCGGCAAGACCTCCTTGCTGGTGGACTGGCTGAGCCTGCCCGAGGCGGCGGACACCGCGGTGATCGTGAACGAGGCCGGGGAGATCGGCGTCGACGGCGCCATCCTGGCCGAGGGCGGCACCGTGCCGATGACCATGCTGGCGAATGGCTGCGTCTGCTGCTCGCTGACCAGCGACCTGGTCTTCACGGTGCGCGCCCTGTTCGACGCGCGCGAGAAGTCCGGCCTGCCCCCCTTCCGGCGGATCGTGCTGGAAGGCTCCGGCCTCTCCCGCCCGGGGCCCATCCTGCGGTCCCTTGCGCCGCTCGCGCCGCTGCGCCTGGCGGTGCAGGTCGTCTCGACCTGCGACGCGACGCGGGTGGTTCGGCAGGCGACCGAGTTCGACGAGGTGGCGGCCCAACTCGCAGCCGCCGGCACCATCGTGGTGACGAAGACCGACCTGGGCGATCCCGGGGAGGCCGTCGCGCTGGCTCGATCGGTGAATCCGCTCGCGCATCACGTGGTCGAGCCAGATCGCCTGGCGCGCGCGCGGGCGGCCTTCGCCTCGGCTCCCATTGGGGTGGGAATCCCACCCGAAGCCGTGCCCAAGGGAGCGCCGCATCCTCGGATCTCCGTCCTGCGGCTGAGCTTCACGGGCGAGGCGACCTGGGACGACCGCCTGGATGCGATGGAAGATCTGGCGGCCTTCTGCGGAGAGCGCCTGCTGCGCGTGAAGGGCTTCCTCCGGCGGCCTGGGATCGAGGTGCCGCTGCTCGTGCAGGCGGTCGGGACCTTGTTCGCCCCGCCGGCTCCGCTCCCCGCCGCCCGGGAGGCCGAGGAGGGCCTCGTGGTGATCGCGAGAGATCTCAGGCTGGCGGAGTTGCAGGCGGGATTTTCGTCCGCGCCGGTCCGCATCTCGGCATTTCA
>JAQGHZ010000303.1 GCA_028291485.1 Rubritepida sp.
CTCCCCTCATGTTCAGCCTGACGGTCGTCGACCACATCATGGTCGCGCATTCCTTCCGCGGCGCCGAGTTCGGCCCGGCCCAGCGGCTGCACGGCGCGACCTTCGTGGTGGAGGCGGAGTTCCGCGCCCCGAAACTGGACGACCTGCACCTGCTCATCGACATCGGCCTGGCGAAGGACGAGCTGCGAAAAATCCTCTCCGCGCTGGATTATCGCAACCTCGACGAAGTGCCGGAATTCGCTGCCAAGAACACGACGACGGAATTCCTGTGCCTGCACATCCACGGCCTGTTGGCCGCCGCCTGCCGCGACGGGCGCATGGGCCCCGGCGGCGACGGCGTGACCGGCATCAAGGTGCTGCTGCGCGAGAGCCACGTGGCCTGGGCCGCCTTCGAAGGCCCGCTCGAATGAGGATCTCGCTCTTCGTCCCCGCCCCCTTCGACACCGTCTCGGGGGGCTATCTCTACGACCGCCGGCTGACCGAGGGCCTGCGCGCCCTCGGCCACGAGGTCCGCGTGGCCGAGCTCGACGGCCGCTTCCCCATGCCGGACGAGACGGCGGAGGTCTCGGCCCGCGCCGCCTTTCTCGCACTGGCCGGCGACGAGATCCCTGTCATCGACGGGCTCGCCTTGCCCGCCTTCGCCAGCCTCGCCAACGAGTTGGCCGCGCGCAGCGCCGTCGCGCTCATTCACCACCCGACCTCGCTCGAGCCCGGCCCGCACCAGGAGGCGCTGGCCGAGCGCGAGCGCGCCCTCTTCGCCGCCTGCGGGCGACTGGTCGTGACCTCGCCTTATACGGCCAGGGGCCTGCCGGCGCTCGGCGCCGACGCGTCGCGCATCGGCGTGGTGGAGCCGGGCACCGATCCGGCGCCACGCGCCATAGGCTCGGGCGGGCCGGGCGTGCGCATCCTCTCGGTCGGCTCGCTCATCCCGCGCAAGGGGCACGACGTGCTGCTGCGCGCGCTGGGGCGCCTCACCGACCTCGAATGGACGCTGCGCATCGCCGGCCCGCCGGCCGATCCCGTGCATGCGGACGGCCTCGCGGCGCTGGCCGAGGAGCTTGGCCTCACCTCGCGCGTCACCTTCCTCGGCGCGATCAACAACGGCACGCTCGAGCGGGAATACGCGGCCGCCGACCTCTTCGCGCTGGCCACACATTTCGAGGGCTTCGGCATGGCCGCCGCCGAGGCGCAGGCGCGCGGCCTGCCGCTTGCGCTCTGCACCGGCGGCGCGATCGCCGATCTCATCGGCCCCGGGGCGGCGATCCTGGCCGCGCCGGGCGATGCCAACAGCCTCTCGCGTGGCATGCGCCGGCCGCTCTTCGACACGGCGCTGCGCGCACAGATGGCCGAGGCCAGCTGGGCCGCCGGGCAATCCCTGCCCCGCTGGGAGGACCGCGCGGCCCGCTTCGTCGCCGAGCTGGAGGCCGCCGGCCATGGTTAAGGAAAACGGGGCTAAGGAAAACGGGACTGAGGAATTCGACGGCGACTGGCTCGACCTGCGCGAGCCCTTCGACGCCGCCGCCCGCGACCCCGGCCTCGCCGAGCTGCTGATGCAGCATGTCGACGAGAAGGCGCGCCCGCGCTTCCTCGATCTCGGCGCCGGCACCGGCAGCCTGACGCGCTGGCTCGGCCATTTCGTCGCGCGGCCGCACACATGGATCCTGGCGGATGCCGACGCGGAACTCATGTCGCGCGCCTTCGAGACCATGATGGACGCGGCCGAGGACATGGGCTGGAAGGCCACCTGGCCGCAGAAGAAGGCCCTGCTGGTGCATTCGCCCCACGGGGCCTGGCGCATCGAGGGCATCCTGACCAACCTCCTCGAGGCGCCGACCGGCCTGCCGCTGGATGCGGTGGACGTCGTCACCTGCTCGGCCCTGTGCGACCTCGTCTCCGAGCGCTGGCTGGTGGGGCTGGCGGCGGCGCTGGCGAAGCGGAAGCTGCCCTTCTACGCGGCGCTGAACGTCTCGGGCCGCGAGCGCTTCTCGCCGCCGCTGTCCGGCGACGCGCTGGTGGCGCGCGGCTTCCTCCGCGACCAGCGGCGCGACAAGGGTTTTTCCGGGATCGCCCTCGGGCCGGAGGCGCCCACCGTCATCGCGCGGGTCTTCGCGGCGCATGGCTACCAAGTGCATCGCGCGCCGAGCCCCTGGATCGTGCCGCGCCAAGCGCGCGACATGACCTATGAGCTGGCGCTCGGCCATGCAGAGGCCGCGCTGCGCCATGAGAAGCGTGGAGCCGCGCAGATCCGGGAATGGGCGGAGGTGCGGGGCACGCAGGCGGATGACGGCCAGCTTGCGGTGCGCGTGGAGCACCAGGACGTGCTCTGCCTGCCTTGAGGAGGCTTTGCTCCCTCAAAATACCCCACCTGTAAAATCAGAATCATAGGGTCCAGGGATTTGTAATCCCTGGCGGGGAGAGTGTGAGAGGGGTGGAGCCCCTCTCACATCGCGCCCTACCCCAGCGACGTCACATCCATCGGCGTCGGCATCCACGCATACCCCTCCTGCTCCTTCGCCACATGGCCGAGGCCCGGCCAGGCGAAATGGTAGGACAGGATCTGCGTGCGATCCGTGGCGAAGCGCTCCAGCGTCCGGGCCCGTGTCTGCGCCGACATCTTCGGGTCCGTGTCGAAGGAGAATTCCCAGAGCGGCCGGCGCAGCAGCAGCACCGAGTGATGCGCGAGGTCGCCAGTGTTCACCAACACCCGGTTGCCCGAGGTCACGGCATAGATCGTGTGCCCCACCGTATGTCCCGGCGCCGCCATCGCCTGGATGCCCGGCACCACCTCCGCCCCGTCGCGCACCATCACCATCCGGTCGCGATAGGCGTTCAGGTTCTTCGTCGCGCCGTCGACGAAGGCCGTCATGAACTCCGGTCCGCGCTTGTTGGCCGGGTCGGTCCAGAATCGCAGGTCGGCCTCGGTGATGGCGACCTGGGCGTTGGGGAAGTTGCGGTTGCCCTGTGCGTCCACCAGAGCCCAGCAATGGTCGCAATGGGCGTGGGTCAGGATTACCATGTCGATCTGCGAGGGTTCGATTCCCGCGGCGCGCATGTTGCGCAGCAGGCGGCCGGTGGTCGGGCCGAACATCTGGCTGGCCGGGCCCATGCTGTCGCCCATGCCGGTGTCGAACAGGACGAGCTGCCGCCCGGTGTTCACGATCAGCGCGTTCTGCTCGAGGTTCGCCGCATCCACCGGCAGGAAGTTCGCCTGCATCAGCGCCGCGATCTCCTGCGGCGGCGAGGCCGGAAAGGCCGGGATCGGGTTGCCGAGCGGCAGGCGGCCGTCCGAGACCACCGTGGCCTCGAACTCGCCGATCCGGAACCGATGCCAGGCCGGCGGGAGCTCGTTGCGGAAGGGCGCGGCAGCCTCGGCCGGGCCGCCGCCCCACCAGGGCGCGGATGCCAGGGCGGCGCCGGCGCCCAGCAGGGCACGACGGGGGATGTCCATAGATCTGTCTCCTCCAGGGGCGCGCTGCCGTCTCCCGGGCCGCGTCGCCCTTCGGACGATACACCCGCGCAACCAGCGGATGCCAAGAAGAAGAGGACAGCCACAGGTTGCGGCTTCGCAGTTGCGAAGCTCCCGGGTTGTGGAGCTGGCCCCGGAGTCAGCAGACTTCCGCCCAACGGAGGAAACCATGATCCCGATCCCCCGCCGCGCCCTGCTGGGCGCGACGCTGGCCGCACCATCCCTCATTCCATCCCCCCTTGGCGCGCAGGGCCGCTTTCCCGACAAGCCGTTGCGCGTCTTCGTCCCCTGGACCCCGGGCGGCGCCACCGACATCCAGATGCGCACCGTCTGCGACATCGCCTCGCGCCATCTCGGCCAGGCGGTGGTGGTGGAGAACCGGCCCGGCGCCTCGGGCACGCTCGGCCCCCAGGCGATGCGCGACGCGCGACCCGACGGCTACACGCTCAGCCAGATGCCCAATTCCACCTTCCGCATGCCGGCGCTCATGCGGGCGGCGGGCATGGCGCCGGTCTTCGATCCGCTGGCCGACTTCGCCTGGATCATCCGCATGGTCGGCTACATGGGCGGCGTGGTGGTCCGGCCCGACGCGCCCTGGCGGACCATGCCGGAGCTGATCGACCATGCCCGCGCCAACCCGGGCAGGGTTTTCTACGGAACGCCCGGCGCCAACACGACGGACATCGTGCTGCGCCGGGTCGCTCGGCAGGCGGAGATCGACTGGACGGCCGTGGCCTTCCGGGGCGCGGCGCCCAACCTGCAGGCGACGCTCGGCCGGCAGATCGACTTCTCCGCCGAGACCTCCGCCTGGGCCGACATGGCGCTGGAGGGGCGCCTCCGTCCGCTGGCGGTCTGGACCTCGGCGCGCGCGACGCGCTTCCCCGAGGTGCCGACGCTGCGCGAGCTCGGCTACGACTACGTGGCCGAGAGCAGCTACGGCATCGCCGCCCCGCGCGGCACGCCGCCCGAGGTCATCCTCGCGATCCACGACGCCTTCAAGCTGGCCGTGCACGATCCGCAGCACCTGGCCGTGCTGGCGCGCTTCGACATGCCCGTGCGCTACCTCGACCCCGAGGGCTATGCGGACGATTCGCGGCTGGTGAACGCACAGGAGATCGAGACCGTGCGCGAGCTGGGGCTGCGGCTCGGCGGTTGACGCGCGGCCATGCCGCGCCTTGTCTGCACGCCATGAGCACCTGGACCTTGGCGATTCACGGCGGCGCCGGAACCGTCTCCCGCACCGAACTCTCGCCGGCACGGGAGGCGGAGTACCGCGCCGGCCTGCGCGCCGCGCTGGAGGCGGGCGGCGCGATCCTCGCCGCGGGCGGCAGCGCGGAGGAGGCGGTGATCGCGGCCGTGAGGAGCCTGGAGGATTGCCCCCTGTTCAACGCCGGACGCGGCAGCACCTTCACGGCGGCGGGCACGATCGAGATGGACGCGGCGCTGATGCGCAGCGATTCGCAAGCCGGCGCGGTGACCGGCGTCATGCGGATCCGCAACCCGATCCTCGCCGCGCGCGAGGTGATGCACGCCACGCCGCACGTCCTGCTGGCCGGCGCGGCGGCGGATGATTTCGCCGGGTCCCAGGGCCTCGCGATGGAATCGCCCGATTATTTCCGGACGGCGCACCGCCGCGCACAACTCGATGTGGCGCAAGCCGCGCGAGTCGTGGCGCTGGACCACGACCTGCCGTCGCGCATGGGAACGGTCGGCGCCGTGGCGCGCGACATCTCCGGCGCACTGGCGGCGGCGACCTCGACGGGCGGGATGACGAACAAGCCCGCCGGCCGCGTGGGCGATGCGCCCATCCTCGGCGCGGGGACCTGGGCGGATCGGGCGGTGGCCGTCTCCTGCACCGGCACCGGCGAGGCGTTCCTCCGCTGCGCGGCGGCGCACGAGATCTCGGCGCTGATCCGACTCGGCGGGAAGACCCTGGTGGAAGCGGCGGAGGAGGTTGCGCTCAGGCGCGTGCCCGAGGCCGGCGGCAAGGGCGGGCTGATCGCGGTGGATGCGGCGGGGACGCCCGCGCTGCCCTTCGGGACCGAAGGGATGTACCGCGGAGTCTGGCGGTCAGGCTCGGAGCCGGAAACCGCCATTCACTGAATGGCAGGGGCCCGGCCGGGCAGAGGAGTCTGGCCCGGCCGGGAGAGAACCGTCAGCGGCAGCTGCCGGTCTCGAACTCTCAGTGGTTGTTCGGGGCCTCGTCGCACATCGGGGCGCTGCCGGTCGTGACCAGGTCGGAATAGACGACGGTCGGGCTCGGCATCTGGTCCAGCGAATTCGAAAGGGCGAAGGCGCTGGAGGAGACGAAGGCGGCGAAGAGGCCGGCGAGAAGAAGTGAGCGGTTCATGACGATTGTTCCCAAGTTACCGGGGCGGTCGGGATAGGCCGTCTCGTTGTACATACAACATATGGCTTTGCCCTGCTTTCCGCCAATTCCACGACGGCATGTCCGTCATTCGGTGAGCGGATGCGGGGCGCGTCGTGGATGTGTTCGGGGGTGCGGACAAGCCCGTGCCCCCAGACGCGAACGGCCGGTGGATCTCTCCACCGGCCGCCCGTGACGCTGATCCGGCGGGATCAGTTGCTGCTGTCGACCTTGATCTGCGACGGATCCCGCGCGACGGAGGGAGACTGCGTGCGGAACACGCGCTGGGTGTCGTACTGCGTCTGGCCGGGCGCGCCGGTCACCGTGGCATTCGCGCTGCCGACGATGTTGGCGGAAGGCGCGTCGTACTCGACATGGGGGTTATTGCCCTCGCCGACCAGACGGGGACCCGACGGGGTGAAGCCGGACTGGGCGAAAGCGGTGGCGGAAAACAGGCCGACAACGGCGGCGGCGAGAAGAGTGGTGCGGATCATGGCGATGATTCCCTTTGATGAGTCGAGGCGGTCGGGATAGGCCACCTCGTTGCATATACACCTACTGCGGATCGCGGTTTTGAGCAATGCGTCCAGTCACATATCCGTCATACGCGGAGCCGATGACGACGGGGCTTGCCAAAGCGAGAGGCCGACAGGGTGAATTGGCATGGAAGGGATCGGCGGTATTCCCCCGCCGACCCTCTCAAGCGAAAGCCTTAGCTGTGGCTGCGGACCACGATCGACGACGGGTCCCGCGCGGCGGTGGGAGCCTGCGTCCGGTAGACGCGCTGCGTCTCGTAATGCACCTGGCCGGGCGCACCACTCACCGTCGCATCGGCGGCGCCGACGATATTGGCCGAGGGCGCGTCATAGGCGACGTGCCGGTTGTTGCCCTCGCCCACGAAGTGCGGGTTCGACTGCGCGAAGGCCATGGTGGAGAGGCCCGTGAAGGCGGCGGCGAGGAGGATGTTGCGGATCATCACGATTGTTCCCGTCGGAAAGCGGGGCGGTCGGGATTGGCCGTCTCGTGTAGATGCAACATACACATCGCACCGCGGTTCCGCCAATTCCCACATCGCATATCGGATATTCGGCAGGGCCATGACCCGCGTCCAGTGGAATTCCACAAGGCTCAGGTGGCGCCGGATCAGCGCAGGCCCGCGAAGAACGCCCGCAGCAGCGCACCGGCCTCGCTCTCGCGCACGCCGCCCACGACCTCCGGCACGTGGTTGCACTGCGGATGCCGGAAGACGCGCGCCCCATGCTCCGTCCCGCCGCCCTTAAGGTCGTAGGCGCCGAAGACCACGCGCCCCACGCGGAACAGGCTCGCCGCCTGGGCGCACATGGCGCAGGGCTCCAGCGTCACCCAGAGCGTGGCGCCCGCCAGATGCTTGTCGCCCGCCGCCAGGGACGCCGCGCGCAGCGCCAGCATCTCGGCATGGGCGGAGGGGTCGCGCAGCTCCTCGACACGGTTGCCGGCGCGCGACAGCACACGCCCTTCGGCATCGGTGACGACGGCGCCGATCGGCACCTCCTCGCGCAGCGCGGCCGCGCGCGCCTCTTCCAGCGCCATCTCCATCGGGGTCATGCAGGTCTTTTGGCGGGCAGGCGTGCCCCACGCAAACCTGAAACGAGCAAACTTCATCTGGACGCGGCGGCCCCACGCTGCTTCACAGCGACAATGAAACGTCCTGTCATCGGATTGACCCTCGACGCCGAGCCCGCCGGGGGCTGGTCGAGGCTGCCCTGGTACGCGCTGCGCCAGAATTATTTTTCCGCGGTGATCGCGGCGGGTGGCCTGCCGGTCGCGCTGCCCCACGCGCCGGAGCTCGCCGCCGACTATCTCGACGCCATCGACGGCCTGCTGGTCACGGGCGGCGCCTTCGACGTGGACCCGGCCCTCTGGGGCGACGAGGCACCGCATCCCAAGGTCACGCTGAAGCCGGGCCGCACGGATTTCGAGCTCGCCGTCACGCGCCGCGCGCTGGAGCATGACACGCCGGTCCTCGGCATCTGCGGCGGGCAGCAGCTTCTGGCGGTGGCGCTGGGCGCCACCCTCATCCAGCACATCCCCGACGAGCTGCCGAGCGACATCCCGCACGAGCAGCCCAACCCGCGCACCGAGCCGGGCCATGAGGTGGCCATCGCCCCCGGCACGCTGCTCGCGCGCATCACGGGCCGCGCGCGGATGGCGGTGAACTCGGCGCATCACCAGGCGGTGAAGACGGTCGGCGCCGCGCTGATGGTGAACGCCACGGCGCCCGATGGCCTCATCGAGGGCATCGAGGCGACGGGGCACCGCTTCGCCCTCGGCGTGCAGTGGCATCCGGAATACGGGGTGGACCCCGCCGATCCGCTGATCCTGCGCGCCTTCGTGGAGGCCTGCGCATGAACGCCCCTTCTGATGGCCGCAAGGCGAAGCCCGGAGTGGTGACAAAGCCGGACAGCGAAGACAACGCCGAGCGCGGCGAGCGCATCGCCAAGTGGCTCGCCCGCGCCGGCGTCGCCAGCCGCCGCGACGCCGAGAAGATCATCGCCGAAGGCCGCGTGAAGCTCTCGGGCAAGCTCGTCACCCAGCCCGCCACCTTCGTGCAGCCCGACGACGTGGTGATGGTGGATAGCAAGCCCGTGAACGAGCCGGAGCGCACGCGGCTCTTCCGCTTTCACAAGCCGGCCGGCCTCGTCACCACCCACCGCGATCCGGAGGGCCGGCCCACCGTCTTCGAGAGGCTGCCCGAGGGGCTGCCGCGGCTCATCTCCGTCGGCCGGCTCGACCTCAGCAGCGAGGGACTGCTGCTCCTCACCAATGACGGCGCCCTGGCCCGCCGGCTGGAGCTGCCGAGCAATGCCTGGGTCCGCCGCTACCGCGTGCGCGTCTTCGGCCATATCGATCCGGCCGTGCTCACCGACCTGAAGAATGGAATCACCATCCAGGGCGTTCGCTACGCCTCCATCGAAGCCGGGCTCGACAGCCGCAAGGGCGACAATGCCTGGCTGACCATGGCGCTGCAGGAGGGCAAGAACCGCGAGATCCGCCGCGTGATGGCGCATCTGGGGCTGGAGGTCTCGCGGCTGCTGCGCGTGGCCTATGGGCCCTTCCAGCTCGGCACGCTCGAGCGCGGCCTGGTCGACGAGGTGAATCCGAAGGTGCTGCGCGAGCAGCTTGGACTGGCCGCACCCGCGAGGAAACGCTCATGAGAATCATCGCAGGCAAGTGGAAGGGCAAGAAGCTCGTCGCCCCCCCCGGCGAGGACACGCGCCCCACCTCCGACCGCGCGCGCCAGGCCCTCTTCGACATGCTCTGGCACGCCCCCTGGGCCGGGCGGGAATGCGTCGATGGCGCGATCGTCCTCGACGCCTTCGCCGGCACGGGCACGCTGGGTCTGGAGGCGCTCTCGCGCGGCGCGGCGAAGGCCGCCTTCATCGAGAAGGATCGCGCGGCGCTGGTCGCGCTCCGCGCCAACATCGCCAATTGCGGCGCGGAAGCACAGGTCATCGCCGGTGACGCGAACAAGCCCCCTCGCCCGATGCAGCCGGCCACCCTCGTCTTCCTCGATCCGCCCTACGGCGCCGGCCTGCTGGGCCCTGCCCTGGAGGCGCTCGACAAGGCCGGCTGGCTCGCGCCCGGCGCGCTGATCTGCACCGAGCTCGACACCAAGGACCCCATCCCCGAGACGCGCTTCGAGACCCTCGACGACCGGCGCCACGGCAAGGCGCGGCTGCTCATCCTGCGCGGATGATCGCAGCCGAGCGGATCCTCGCGGTCATCCCCTCGCCCTTCCTCGGCGGCGCCGAGTTGCAGACGCTCCAGGTGGCCCGCGGCCTCTCCGGCATGGGCGCCGAGGTCACCATCGCCGCCGAGCCCGCCGTGCTGGAAGCGGCGGGCGCGCGGCTCGGGAGCTGCCGGGGCGTGTCCCTGCCGCTGCGTCCCGACCCGGCGCTCGGCTTCGCCGCGGCGCACCGGCGCCAGGCCACGGCACTGGCCCCCTTCCTCTCCGCGCTGCGGCCCGACGCCGCCCTCGTCTGCTGCCCGCTGCCCACCGAGGCCTTCGGCGCGCTGGAGGCCCTGCGCGATGCGGCGGTTCCGAGCCTCGCCGTCGCGCATCTCGTGCGCACGGACTGGCGCCTCGGCGACAGCGAGCGGGCCTGGCTGGCCGGGCTGCGTCCGGGCTGGGCGGCCGTCTCAGC
>JAQGHZ010000307.1 GCA_028291485.1 Rubritepida sp.
CGCTGGTCGCGGCCATGCTGGCGAAGGAGGTGGATTTCGGCTTCGACACCACCGCCACCTCCACCGCGCAGATCCGCTCCGGATCGTTGCGCGCGCTCGCCGTCACCACCACGCGCCGCGCCAGCGCCCTGCCCGACGTGCCGACCATGATCGAGGCGGGCCTGCCGGGCTACGACCTCGGCATCTGGTTCAACCTCGGCGTGGTGAAGCGCACGCCCGAGCCGATCATCGCGCGCCTGACCGAAGCGCTGTCCAAGGCCCGCGACGAGCTGACCGCCCAGCGCCTGCGCACCGCCTTCGTCGAGCCCTTCATCGTGCCGGCGGCGGAAAACCAGAGCTTCGTCGCCCAGAGCGCGGCCCGCTGGCAGGACATCGCACGCCAGGCCCGGATCGCAATCGACTGATCCTGCCAAGTTTGTCATGATCCGGCCCGCGCGGGCGTGCCGGAATGGTAGACGGAAGGGACTTAAAATCCCTCGGCCGCAAGGCTGTGCGGGTTCGAGTCCCGCCGCCCGTACCAGGTCGCCACCCCCCTGATCGGCGCATGAGGCGGAAATGGACCTTTCCTTCTCCGACGAGGCGCAGGCCGGCTGGCAGGCCGGGCTGCTTTCCGCGCGGCCGGCGCCGCCCGTCGCGCCGCCGCTGCCGGCCGGGCTGCAACACCCTCTCGGCGAGGGCGAAGGCCTCCCGGTCCTGCACGTGCCGGAAGACCTTCCCGGCGCCGAAATCCCGCTGATCGTGATGTTCCACGGCGCCGGTTCCAATCCCGCCCGCGCCTTGCGGCGCCTGGGCGAGGAGCCGGTGCTCCGCAAATGCCTCGTCCTCGCGACCAAGTCGCGTGGGTCCACCTGGGACATCCTCCAGGGCGGCTACGGCTTTGACGTCGCGGTGCTGGACTACGCGCTGACGGCCGTCTTCCGTCGCTTTCCGGTCGATGCCAGCCGCATCGCCATCGCCGGCTTTTCCGACGGCGCGTCCTACGCACTATCCCTCGGCCTGGCGAACGGTGACCTGTTCACGCATGCGATGGGCTTCTCGCCCGGCTTCGTCGTGCCCGGCCCGCGCCGCGGCCGCCCTTCCCTCTTCGTCTCGCATGGCCGAGAGGATGCGATCCTGCCCATCGATCGCTGCGGCCGCGCTGTCGTCTCGCTGCTGCGCGGGGAGGGCTACGCGGTGCGTTATCTGGAATTCGAGGGCGGCCACATCCTGCCTGCCGAGATGGTCGCCGCCGCGATGGACAATTTCACGGCAAACGCCCGCGACTCCGGCGGCGCCTGACCTCGTCGCGATGATTTGCCGGAATTGAAGGCTGCATTTTGCTTGCACCTGAAAGCCTCCTGCGGACAGGCTCTCGCCAACAGGGAAAAGGACTTCCGCATGCGCCTCGCCGCCATGGCCGCCTTGGCTGCCGCCCTCGCCCTTCCTGCCCCCTCGGCGGCCCAGGCTGCGGATCTGAACCTGGCCGTCGGTGGCGCCTTTACGGCGATGGACCCGCACTACCACGACCTCTCGCCCAACCACGCGCTGACGCAGCACATCTTCGAGCCGCTGGTGCAGACCGATGCGCAGATGCGGCCCTCGCCCGGCCTCGCCGTCTCCTGGGAGGCGCTGAACGACAACCTCTGGGAGGTGAAGCTGCGCCGCGGCGTCACCTGGCACGACGGCCGGCCCTTCACGGCCGACGACGTGGTCTTCACCTATTCGCGCATCCCCCACGTCATCAACAGCCCGACCTCGATGATGCGCTACACCCAGGTCGTCAGCCGGATCGAGGTGATCGACGACCACACCATCCGCTTCCACACGCCGACGCCCGTGCCGCTGATGCCGCTGATGCTGGGCGCCTTCACCATCATCTCGCGTCAGCATGGCACCGGCGCGCTGACCAGCGACTACAATTCCGGCCGCGCCGCCGTCGGCACCGGCCCCTACCGCTTCGTCAGCTACGCCCCCGGCGACCGTGCCGTCTTCACGCGCAACCCGACCTGGTGGGGCCCGACCCAGCCCTGGGAGCGCGTGAACTACCGCATGATCCCGAACGACAGCGCCCGCGTGGCGGCGCTCCGCGCCGGCGACGTGGACGCGATCGACGCCGTGCCCACGCGCGACGTCGCCGCGCTGCGCCGAGCGGGGAACCTGCGCATCTTCGAGAGGCCCGGGTTGCGCCTGATCTACCTCTACGTGGATTCCAACCGGCCGGTGACGCCCTTCGTCACCGACAACAACGGCCGCCCCTTCACGGTGAATCCGCTGGCCGATGTCCGTGTGCGCCGGGCCCTCTCCATGGCGATCAACCGCGTCGGCATCGCCCGCCAGACCATGGAAGGTTTTTCCGTCCCCACGGGCCAGCTCATGCCCGAGGGCGCGCTGGGCTACGACCCCACCATCCCCGTGCCGACCTACGACGTCGAGGGCGCGCGCCGCCTGCTGGCCGAGGCCGGCTATCCGCAGGGCTTCCGCATCTCGCTGAACGGCCCGAACGACCGCTACGTGAACGATACCGAGATCGTGCAGGCCATCGCGCAGATGTGGACCCGCATCGGCGTGCGAACCGAAGTCGTCACCCAGCCCGCCAGCATGTTCTTCAGCCGAGGGCTGCGCGACGAATACTCGGTGAGCCTGACCGGCTGGTCCTCCTCCACCGGCGAGGCCGACACCTCGCTGACGGTGATGTCCGCGACGCCCGACCCACCGCGCGGCCGTGGCTCGGCGCTGCGGCCCTCGCACTACACGAACCCGGCCGTGGATGCGCTGATCGACCGGGCGCTGGCCACCATCGACACGCAGCAGCGCGAGGCGCTCTACCAGGAGACCATCCGGGATTCGATCCAGCGCGACGTCGCGGTGATCCCGCTGCACCACCAGGTCAACATCTGGGCGACCAAGCCCACGCTGACCTATTCGCCGCGGTTGCAGGAGAACACGCGGGCGATGGAGTTCTCGCCCGTCACCGGCACCGTTGCCACCGGGGGCACCAGCGGGAGCCCGCCCCGAAACTGACACCGGACGGTCACAAAAAGTCCGGCTTCCGCATGCTATGAAGGAGCCATGAAAAAGGATTTTCGTCCGGGTAGCTCCCGGGCATGCGCCTGACGACGTTCGGCTGGCCCGAGGACCAGATGCCCCCAAGGGGGCTTCGGACATCCATCGTCTCGTCAGGGTATCATGTTATCGCTCCGGGGCGGCTCGCCCCTTATCTACCGTCGGATCAGCCGGGCTGATCTGGCGGCCGTCGAACTGCTGGATCTCGATCCGGACCAGGTCGCCCGCTATCTCGGCCCGCTGTCGGACATCCTCGATGCCGTGCGCAGGGGCCCCGCCCATTCCCTCATCGGCGTGGAGCTGTCGGGAGAGCTGATCGGCTTCTACGTGCTCCATCCGGACCGGCGGGATGCGTCCTGCTGGTGGCTGGGCTGGCTGGCCCTCGCGCGGCCGCATCAGGGCTTCGGCTATGGCCGCGCCATCCTCGGTGCCGTGCTTGCCCGGCTGGGCCATATTCCCGGCTGCCGCAGGATTCGCCTGCTGGTGGCCGCCGACAACCACAGCGCCCGCCGCCTTTACGCCCGCCAATCCTTTGAGGCCGTCGGCGTCCTCGCCAGCACGGGCGAACTCGTCCTGGAATGCGGGCTGGAGGGCGGCCAGCCCTACGAGGTGATGACGCCGCGGACGCTGGGCCGCGGCTTCGCCTGCGACGATTCCGGTCATCTGCGGCTGCGGCCCCATGCCGGGCCGCACGCCGCCTGGGTCATCGGCGTGGAGCGCGGGCCACCGGCCTAAATCACGATGCGTTCGCCTTTGCTCACGCATCATGATCCAGGCCTTTATTTTAACGCGTGATTCAGACCTTCGGCACATACGCGCCTTCGGTCATCACGCTTTAACGCGCGGCGAGCATTTTCGCGCGATAGTCCTTCACGCGCTGCACCAGCCCAGGCCGGGCCAGCGAGCGCGCCAACGCGGCAAGGTCGCCATCCTCATCAGCGTGCCGCGTGCGCGCCTGCAGCATCGCGACCGTCGTCGGATCGAGCCGTTCGGCATCGTGGGCAGCGGTGGCGATGGCCCCTTCCGGCGTCCCGATCGCGGTGGCGAGGCCGAGCGCGAGCGCCGCCGGCGCTTCCACCGGCTCGCCCTTGAGCAGCAGCGCCCGCGCCCGTGAATCCCCGACCAGCGCCGCCAGCCGCGCCGTGCCGAGCACCAGGCCGAAGGCCGGCCCCGGGAAGCTGAACCGCGCCTCCTCCAGCGCGACGCGGTGGTCGCAGGCGGCGAAGAGGTCCGCGCCCGCGCCGAAGATGCGCCCATTGCCGATGGCCATCGTCGTGACATCAGCCCCGTGCACCTTCTGCAGCAGCAGCTCGATCCGCAGGATGCGCAGCGCGAGATCGCCGTCCGAGATCGCGTCCAGGTCGCCGAGGTCGAGGCCGGTGCAGAAGTGCTTTCCGGAGCCGCGCAGCACGATCAGCCGTGCGCCGGTCTCCACCGCCGCGTCGAAGGCGAGGGACAAGGCGTCCACGATCTCCGCGCCCAGCGCATTGCCGCGCTCCGGCCGGTCGAGCCACAGGGTCGCGACGGCACCATCGCGTTCGACCTTCACGGACATGAGGCTACTCCGCCACCCAGCCGGGCTTGAGCTCGATCTCCCGGCGTTCGCAGATGTCGATGTTGCGCGCCTCCTCGGCATTGCCGTTGTCGAAGACGATGCGCAGGTCGGCGCGGCAGCCGCCGTCGGCGCCGATCTCGCGGCGCTGGCCGGCCGGCAGCGGCTCGGTCAGGAGGTTGGGGCCCCAATCGCCGTCCGCGACCTCGGAGAGATAGACCTCGCGCACGGTCCGCGCATGGCTCTGCACCAGCGTCACGGGATGCAGGGCGGAGAAGGTGACGGTCCGGCCGTTGCAGATGTCCACCTCTGTCTGTTCGAGCTCGCGGTTGTCGGCGAAGACGGCACGCACCCGGACCTGACAGGCCTGGCTCCGAGTGCGCAGCAAAAAGCTCTGCCCGGGAGCGAGCACGGTGGAACCCAACCGGTCCGCGCCCCAGCCGCCCGAGCCGGCGGCGGCCCCAGGGACAGCGTAGAGCTCGCGCATCACGCGGCGGCTGCGGTTGGCGACCGTGACCTCGCGCAGCGGCACGGCGGGGTCGCCGAAGGCGATGGCGGGCGTGGTGCAGACGTTCACCGGCTGGCGGACGGCCT
>JAQGHZ010000309.1 GCA_028291485.1 Rubritepida sp.
GGAAGCTGTTCACGCAGAAGGAGTTCGAGGGCGCGATCGACACGCTGAAGGGCCGCGCGCGCATCAAGCGCACCATGTGGTCGCGCCGCGCGCAGGAATACGAGGCGAAGATCAACAGCGGCGACCCAATCCAGATCGCCGAGGTCGTGCGCGACCTGCAGCGCAATGCCGGCCAGCCCGACCAGTCCTTCAGCGAGCGCCAGATCTACGAGCAGGCGCTGGAGCGACTCGCCGCCGAATACGCGGCCATCGAGAAGATCGACAAGCTGAGCGCCAGCGACCAGCTCGTCGCCTACGCCAAGGCCAGCTGAGCGGGTCATGTCCCTCACGGCGCCCTCCTCCACCATCGAGGACGTGATCGCCGATCTCGAGGAGGGATTCTCCCTCTTCGACGATTGGGAGGACCGCTACCGGTATCTGATGGACATGGGCCGGGAACTCCCCATGCTCACGCCGGAGGAGAAGGTGGATGCGAACCTCGTGCCCGGTTGCCAGTCGCGCGTGTGGTTCGTCCCGCGGCGCGAGGGCCAGCGGCTGCATTTCCGTATCAACAGCGACGCCGCCATCGTGCAGGGGCTGATGGCGCTGGTGCTGCGCGTCTTCAACGGACGCACGGTGGAGGAGATCCGCGCGGCGGACCCGAATTTCCTGGTACGCCTCGGCCTCGGCGAGCATATCAGCCTCTCGCGCCGCAACGGCGTCGCCGCGGTGCTGGCGCGCATCCAGGCGGCGGCGCGCGGCTAGCCGCCGCCTTCCACCCCCTCGAATCCCGCGGAGATGCGTGCATGACCGACGCCCTGAATCCGTCCTCGCGGCGCTTGGCATGAACGTCCTGATTTTCGGGGCGACCGGCATGGTCGGCCAGGGCGTGCTGCGCGAATGCCTCCTCGCGCGCGACGTCGCGCAGGTGCGCGCCATCGGCCGGAGCCGGACCGGCGTGGCGCATGCGAAGCTGAACGAGCTCGTCCACGCAGACCTCTTCGACTACTCGGGCCTCCAGGAGGAGCTGAAGGGCTTCAACGCCTGCTTCTTCTGCCTCGGCGTGTCCTCCGTCGGCATGGACGAGGCGTCGTACCGGCGCGTGACCTACGACCTCACGATGGCCGCCGCACAGGCGCTGGCGCCGCTCAATCCGGGCATGACCTTCGTCTATGTCACCGGCGTGGGCACCGACAGCACCGAAGAGGGTCGCAGCATGTGGGCCCGCGTGAAGGGCGCGACGGAAAACGCGCTCCAGCGGCTGCCCTTCAAGGCGGTGTACCTGTTCCGGCCGGGCGTCATCCAGCCGCTGCACGGGGCGCGGCCGAAGGTCGGGTGGATCCACGCGATCTATCTCGCGATGAGCCCGGTCCTGGGCCTGGCGCACCGGCTTGCGCCGCGCTGGGTGCTGACGACGGAGGTGATCGGCCAGGCCATGCTCGGCGTCGCGCGGCACGGTGCACCGAAGGCGATCCTGGAGCCAGCGGACATCGACGCCGCCGCCAAGGCGAGCATGGCATGACCGGGCCGCATCGCTGCCGCTGGTGCGAGAGCGATCCGCTGCTGCGCGACTACCACGACACGGAATGGGGCGTGCCGGAGCGCGATTCCCGTGCGCTGTGGGAGCTGCTGAACCTGGAGGGCGCGCAGGCCGGGCTCGCCTGGATCACGGTGCTGCGCAAGCGCGAGGGGTATCGGCGCGCCTTCGCGGGATTCGATCCGGAGAAGGTCGCGCAATTCGGCCCGGCGGATGTCGAGCGCCTGATGGGCGATGCCGGCATCATCCGCGCGCGGGCGAAGATCGAGGCGACCATCGGCAATGCGCGCGCCTATCTCACGATGAAGGCGGCCGGCGAGGATTTTTCCGCGTTTGCCTGGGGAATGGTGGGCGGCCAAACGATCCAGGGCGACGGCGTGACCGTCCATGCGAAGACCGAACTCTCGGAGGCGATGTCGAAGGCGCTGAAGAAGAAAGGCTTCAAGTTCGTGGGGCCAGTGATCGTGCAGTCCTGGATGCAGGCGGCGGGCATGGTGAACGATCACGCGAAAGCTTGTTTCCGGCACTGATCTTCGGAGAGGGTGCGGCCCGCCCCAGCGGGCGCAGGGCGGCGCCCTGCATTTACCTCCCCCACACCGTCTTCGACACCATCACCACGCAGCACACCGCCGCATAGGCCACGAAGGACACCGCGACGATCGCCGCCAGCGTCGCGATGCCCGCGCCGAACATGCTCACCGCCACCCAGCCCAGCCCCGCCGCGACTACCAGCCGCCCCGTGACGCCGAGGAACGGCCACAGCATGTGCCCCGCCCCCTGGCCCGCGAAGGACACCACGAAGCCCAGCCCGAAGAGCCCATAGGCCGGCGCCACGATGCTGAGATAGGTCGTCGCCGGGCCCAGCACGTCGGCTTCGTCGGTGAAGAGGTTCAGCCAGAGGCCCGGATACAGCACCACCACCAGCCCGACCAGGCCGGTGAAGCCCGCGCCCACCAGCCCGCCGGTCCAGGCGATCTGGCGCGCCCGCGGCCGCCGGCCGGCGCCGATGTTCACGCCGACCATCGTCAGCACCGCCGAGGACAGCCCGAACAGCACCGGGATCAACAGGTAGTCCAGCCGCGAGGCGATGCCGTAGCCCGCCAGCGCATGCGTGCCGAAGAGCCCCACCGCGCCCGTCACCAGGATCACGGTGAGGTTGGTCTGCACCGTGCTGAGGGCCGTCGGCAGCCCGACCTTCAGGATGTCCGCGAAGAGTCGCCACTGCAGCGGCGCCCAGCGCAGCGCGAGCGCCGAGCGGCCGGAGGCCATGTAGCGCAGCAGCACCAGCGAGGCGCCGCCGAAATACAGCGCGAAGGCCAGCCCGCCGCCGGCAATGCCAAGCCGCGGGATGGGCCCGAAGCCGAAGATCAGCGCCGGCGAGGCCGGGATCATCACCAGTGCGCCGCCCAGCGTTACCAGCGCCGGCACCTTCACGTTGCCCGAGCCCCGTAGGGCCGCGGAGAGCAGGTTCACCAGCCAGATCGCGATGGAGCCGGCGAAGATCCAGTTGGAATAGGTCAGCGCCGCCTCCAGCGCCCCGTCGCGCCCGC
>JAQGHZ010000337.1 GCA_028291485.1 Rubritepida sp.
GAGGTCGAGCAGGAGCTGACCCTGCAGCAGCAGGCGCTGGACGCCGAGAACGAGGCATATAGATCTTGATGCGTGGTTCCGGTTGAGTGCCGGCCTGCAGCGCGCCGATGGGTGACGGTCGTACCAGCCCTTCAGCATCAGTTCGAGGTCCAACGCATCGAGCGAAGCGGCGACCAGGATCACTGACTCGGCCCGCTGCCGTGCCAGTGCCAGAAAGAGGGTTACCGCGACCACCAGGAACACCATCACGCCGGTGCCTCCCAACGCGGTGAAGTCGCGTCCAGCTTCCTCCAGCCAAGGTGGACCAAGCGGGTCCGGGGGGTGCCCGGCGTGCGAAGCGCCAGCAGCAGGCGCTCGATGGTGGCTGCGTCAAGGCTGGCCGGCGCGGGTGGCAAGACGCTTCAGCAATTCGGCCGCCACCAGGTAACCGACGACCAGGGCCGCAATCACCGCCAGCAGCGCCCCCTGCAGCGGGGCGAAGCCCAACATCGACGCCAGCGGGCCAAGCGCGAGTGCGAGGGCTACCGCCAGCGCCGAAAGCGAGGTTGCAATCAGCGCCGGATGGGGTGCCGCCGCCTGCCAGGCCCTGCCATGGGTGCGGATCAGGAAGATCACCAGCACTTGGGTCGCCATGCTCTCGGCGAACCAGGCGGTGCGGAACTCCTCCGGCGTCGCGCCGAAACCCCACAGCAGGATGCCGAACGTCGCAAGGTCGAAAACAGACGAGAGCGGTCCCATCACCAGCGTGAAGCGCAGCACCGCGCCCATGTCCCAGCCATGCGGCTTCGCTACATCCTCTGCGTCTACCGCATCGAACGGTATGCCCATCTCCGACAGGTCGTAGAGCAGGTTGTTCAGTAGGATCTGCGCCGGCAGCAATGGCAGAAAGGGGATGAGCAGCGAGGCCACAGCCATCGAGAACATGTTGCCGAAGTTGGAGGAGGTGCCCATCCGCACGTATTTCATGATGTTGGCGTAGGTCCGCCGTCCCTCCTCCACGCCTTCCGCCAGCACGCCGAGATCGGGTGCCAGCAGGATCAGGTCGGCGGCCGCCCGCGCGACCTCGGTCGCACCTTCCACGGACAGCCCGGCATCGGCGGCGTGGATGGCGGGCGCGTCGTTGATGCCATCCCCAATGAAGCCGACCGTATGGCCGTGCGCTTTTAGGGCGAGGATGACCCGCCGCTTCTGGTCCGGCGAAACACGGGCGTAAAGGTCCACCTCCTCGACCCGCGCAACCAGCCCGGGGTGGTCGAGTTCCGCGATCTCCTCCCCCGTCAGCAGCCCCTTGCAGGGCAAGCCGAGTGACGTCACCACATGTAGCAGCACCGGGGCAGCGTCGCCCGAGACGATCTTTACACGCACGCCCAGCACGCCAAGCCGCGCAATGGCTTCGGCAGCGGAGGATTTGGGAGGGTCGAGGAAGGCGCAGAAGCCCGCGAAGATCAGGTCGGCCTCGGATTCAGGGCCTTCGATGGTTTTGCCCGTCGGCATTGGCCGCCAGGCAATACCGAGCAGGCGGAAGCCTTCAGCACCTCTGGTATCGGTCCGCGCGAGCAAATCGGCGCGCGCGGCCTCCGTCATTGGCAACGAAGTGCCGTTCGGGCCTTCGATCCTCGTGCATGCGGCGAGCACGGCCTCGGGTGCCCCCTTGACCACCAGCAGCCGCTGGCCCGCCTTTTCGCAAAGAAGGGAGGAGCGCCGCCGTTCGAAACCGAAGGGCGCCTCAGCTAGCGCGCTCCATCCGGGCGCAGGCGGGTTGGCCAGCAGGATGGCGGCATCCAGTGTCGTCGGCACGCCGCTCGCAAGCCCCGCATTGAGCGCGGCGAGGCCCAGCACTCGTGGAGATGGCGCGCCATCCGGACCGGAGGCATTGGCCAGCGCAATCTTTGCCTCCGTCAGCGTGCCGGTCTTGTCTGTGCACAGCACGTCCATCGCGCCAAGATCGTGGATGGCTGCCAGGCGCTTCACCACGACTCGTTTGCGTGCCATCCGCATGGCCCCGCGCGAGAGGGTGACGGTGGTCACCATGGGCAGGAGTTCGGGGGTAAGTCCGACGGCGAGGGCCACGGCGAACAGGAAGCTCTCCAGTGGCGGTCGATGAAATCCGAGATGCGCCAGCAGGACGAACAGCACCAGAAAGACCGTGAGCCGCAGGATCAGCAGTCCGAGCCCGTGCAGCCCCTTCTCGAAAGCTGTCGGCGGGCGCCGCGCGGCCAGCGACGCCGCCACCGCGCCCAGCCGCGTTGCGCGCCCGGTGGCGACGACAAGCATGGTGGCGGTGCCGGCGACGATGGCGGTGCCGGCGAAGAGCGCGTTGAAGGCCTCGGCGGGGCCGCGGGCGTCGCTGGTGCCGACTCGCTTGCCAACGGGATAGGGCTCCCCGGTCAGCAGCGCCTCATTGGCCTGGGCGCCGCGGCTTTCCAGCAGGATGCCGTCGGCGGGGACCAACCCGCCGGCGCTAAGGTCCACCACATCGCCGGGGACGATCTGCTCGACCGGCAGCATCGCCACCCCGCCGTCGCGCCAGACGGCCGCCTTCACGGCGACGCTGTCGCGCAGCCGTTCCGCCGCCAGCTCGGCCCGGCGTTCCTGAACGACGTCGAGGCCGACCGACACAGCGACGATGCAGGCGATGATCAAGAAGCCCGGCCAGTCCCCCGTCAGGCCGGAGACGAGCGCGGCCACCAGCAGGATGGCTACCAGGGGCTCGATCAGCCGTCGCCCGATCTTCGCGGCAATCTCCATTCTGGGCCGGTCCGCGACGGTGTTGGGACCGGCCTCGCCAAGGCGTCGTTCCGCCTCCGCGGAGGCTAGCCCGAGTCGGCCGCTGCCGAGGCGCGTGATCA
>JAQGHZ010000344.1 GCA_028291485.1 Rubritepida sp.
GCGCGGGACGTAGCCGGCGAAGCGTTCCAGGATCATGTAGTTGCCGGGGCGCCAGTCGCCGGGGCGGAACTTGAAGGGACCGCTGCCGATGATCTCGCGGATGCGCGTCTCGACCGGAACGCGCGCCAGCCGCTCGGGCAGCATGACGGGCAGCGTCGCGTTGGGCTTGCCCAGCACGACGAGCACCAGCTGGAAAGGCCGGGCCAGGGTCAGCCGGAAGCTCTTCGCGTCGAGGGCGACGAGTTCGGCCTTGGCGGCCCAGAGCATCCGGCCCTGGGAATCGCGCGGCGCCCAGCGCTCCAGGCTCGCCACGCAATCGGCGGCGGTGACGGGCGCGCCATCGTGCCAGAGCAGGCCGTCGCGGAGGCGAAAGTTCCAGACGAGGCCATCCGGGCTCGTCTCCCAGGCCGCCACCATCTGCGGCTTGATCATCCCCTGCCCGTCCATGGCGAAGAGCGTGTCGAAGACGTGATAGCCAAAGGTGCGCGTGATGGCGGCCGTGGTGGCGTGCGGGTCGAGGATGACGACCTCGCTCTCCAGCACGAGGTTGGCCGTGCCGGCGGCCCGTGCGGGCGGCGCGATCCAGGGAAGGGTCAGGCCGCCGGACGCCAGCATCGCGCCGCGCCGGGTGATTTTCGTCGGTGTCATGGCCGAGCATCCCTGTTCGCTGTGGACGAGAGGGTATTTCCTATGTGCGACAGACGTCCAGGGAGGATGAGATCCGGATGAACCAGGAAGAGCTGCGGGAGGCCGCGCGGCGTGCGGTGCCGGACGTCACCGGCGAAATCGCGCTGCCCGGGCTGGAGGCGACGGTGTCCGTGCTGCGCGATGCGCTGGGCGTCGCGCATATCCGCGCCGGGTCGGTGAAGGACGCCTTCTTCGCGCAAGGCTTTTGTCACGCGCAGGACCGGCTCTTCCAGATGGAGCTCAACCGCCGGCGCGCCCTGGGGCGCAGCGCGGAGTGGCTCGGCCCTTCCGCCTTCGCGGCGGATACGCTGTCGCGGCGGCTCGGCGTGGAGGGGACAAGCCGGCGCGACGCCGCCGCCCTCGGCGACGAGGCGAAGGTGATGATCGAGGCCTATGCGGCGGGCGTGAACGCCTTCCTGGCCTCCGGCGCGCCGGTCCCGATCGAGTACACGCTGCTTGGCGCCACGCCCGAGCCCTGGGAGGGCTGGCAGACCATCGCGGTGATGCGCCGGCTCGGGCTGCTGATGGGCTCGGTCTGGTTCAAGCTCTGGCGCGCGGCGGCGCTTCCGGTGGTGGGCGAGGCCGTGACGAGCCTGCGCTACGACGACGGCGGGCGCGATGTCCTGTTGATGCCGCAGGGCGCGGAAGCCGATCGCTGGCGGGCGAGCCTCGCCGATCTGGCGCCGGCCGTGGCCGCGCTGATGGAGGCGGCGGAGCCCGACGCGACCGGCGGCGGCAGCAACAACTGGGCGGTCTCGGCTGGTCTGAGCGCGACGGGGCGGCCGCTGCTGGCGGGCGATCCGCACCGCGTGCTCGAGCTGCCGAACATGTATGCGCAGGGGCATCTCGCCTGCCCGGACTTCGACGTGATCGGGCTCACCGTGCCGGGCGTGCCGGGCTTTCCGCACTTCGCCCATAACGGGAAGGTGGCCTATTGCGTCACGCATGGCTTCGCCGACATCCACGACCTCTATGTCGAGCGCTTCGACGAGGGCGCGGAGCACGCCATGTTCCGCGAGCTGTGGGAGCCGGTGCGGCGGCGCACGGAAAGCGTCGCCATCCGCGGCCGGGCGGCGCGTGAGGTGGAGATCGTCGAGACGCGGCATGGGCCGGTCATCGCGGGCGATCCGGCCTCGGGCCACGCGCTCACGCTGAAGAGCGTGCAGTTCGCCGAGACGGACCTCTCCTTCGACTGCCTGCCGCGCATGCTGCGCGCGACTGACGTGAAGTCTCTCTACGCCGCCACGAAAGGCTGGGGGCTGATCGACCACAACCTCGTGGCCGGCGACACCAAGGGTCACATCGGCTGGCTGCTGCGCGCCCGGCTGCCGCGGCGCGGGCGCGAATGCGGCTGGCTGCCCATGCCCGGCTGGACTGGCGAGCACGAGTGGCAGGGCTGGGTCCCGCATGAGGAAATGCCGGTGCTGCACGACCCTGTTAGCGGGATCATCGTCACCGCGAACAACCGCATCGCAGCGGAGGATCATCCCGACTACCTGCTGACGGACTGCCACCCGCCCTATCGCGCCCGTCGCGTGGCATCGCTGCTGACGACGGATCCGGCGACGCGCAGCCCGGCCGGATCGGCCACTATCCATGGCGACGTGCTGTCCCAGCCGGCCGGCGACTTCATCGCCAGGCTGAAGGCGCTGCGAGGCTGCAGCGGTGCTTCCGAGGCGCTGCGCGCGGAGATCGCCGGATGGGATGCGCGGATGGAGGCCGCCTCCGTCACCGCGTCGCGCTACATCGCCTTTCGCGTGGCGCTGACCAAGCGGCTGGCGGCGGTGAGCGGGCTGGGGGCGCTGGCCTCGCACCCCTACCTGCAGCCGTCGCCGGGCGTGGCGCCGCTCATGCAGCTCTGGTGGGCGCTGCCCGCGCTGCTCCGCGCCGACGATGCCGGCCTGCTCCAGGGCGAGAGCTGGGACGGGTTGATGCAGGCCGCGCTGGACGAGGTGGCCGCGACGTCGGTCCCGGACAGCTGGGGCCAGGTGCACAGGCCGAAACTGGCGCATCCGCTGTCGCCGCTGTTTCCGGAAGCGGCGTCGGTGCTCGATCCGGTGGCCGAGCCCCTCGGCGGCGACGGCGATTGCGTCATGGCGAACGGCATGATCGCGCCGGCCGGGCCGCGCACGGCCTATGGCGCGCTGTCGCGCTATGCCTTCGACGTGGGCGACTGGGAGAACTGCCTCTGGACGGTGTTCCACGGCACCTCCGGCCATCCCGGCAGCCCGCACTATGCCGACCAGCACAAGACCTGGGCGGCGGCGAAGATGACGCCCATGCGCTACGCCTGGGATGGGCTTGAGGCAGAAGCGCAGAGCCGGCAGGTTCTGCGCCCATGACCTATTCGCTGACGGCGCGCTGCGCCGAGACCGGGGCCTTCGGGACCATCGTCACCTCCTCCTCCATCGCGACGGCCGCGCGCTGCGCCTGGGCCGGGCCGATGGGGGCGGTGTCCACCCAGAACCTCTCCGATCCGGCGCTGGGGCCGCAGGGGCTCGTGCTGCTGCGGCAGGGGCTCGGCGCGCAGGCGGTGGTGGACCTGCTGCTGCGCTCGACGCGGGGCGTGGAGCACCGGCAGGTCGCGGTGGTGGACCGGATGGGCGGGGTGGCGTGGTTCTCGGGCGGCAAGGCGATGCCGGAGCATGCAGTGGCCACTGGGCCGGACTGCGTGTCGATGGGCAACCTGCTCGCCCATACGGGCGTGCCGCAGGCGATGGTGGATTCCTTCGCATCGAGCGGGGGCGCGCCGCTGGCGGAGCGGTTGATGCGGGCGCTGGAGGCCGGGCTGGAAGCGGGCGGCGAGTTCGATGACGAGCATGGCGCGGGGATGCTGGTGGCGGACCGCTACGACTGGCCGGTGGTGGATCTGCGCGTGGACTGGCACGACGAGCCGGTGGCGGAACTGCGAAGGCTCTGGACGCGGTACGAGCCGCAGCAGGCGGCGTATATCGCGCGGGCTGTGAACGCGGACAGCGCGCCGGGGTTCTGACCTGAGGGGCTTTGCCCCCTCAGTCTTCCTTCATCGGGGACGTCCGCGCGCCGGCCGGCTTCCGTGGCGCCGCGACCCGCGCCGGAGGACGTCCGCCGACGCCCGGCGGCTGCGCCAGCTTCACCGTGTAGTAGTAGCGGTCGGATCGGTAGAGGGATCGAAAGTAGACGGTGAACTTCCCGCCCTCGCGCAAGTAGAGCCGGGTCATGCAGAGCAGCGGGGCGCCGATCGGCACGTCCAGCAGCTCCGCCGACTGGATGTCCGCGGCAACGGCCTCGATGGATTGCTGGTCCTCCCAGGTCGGCAGCTTCAGCGTCTCGCGCAGCTCGCGGTTGATCGAGGTCCGGGTGAGGTCGATGCCGGCGAGGCGTTCGCCGATCTCGGGCAGCATCCAGCTGTCATGCCAGGCGAAGGGCCGGCGTTCGAAGAAGCGCAGCCGCGTGATGCGGAAGAGCGGCGTCTCGGGGTCGATGCCGAGCTGCTCGGCCAGGGAGGCCGGCATGCGCGCCGGGCCCGCCTGCAGGATCTTGGCCTCCGTGTCGAGGTTGAGGGCGTAGAAATCCTCGACCATGCCGGTCAGCCGCCGCTCGGGACGGCGGCGCGGCAGGCGGGCGATGAAGGTGCCGCGGCCGCGGGTGCGCTCGATGATGCCGTCCTGCTCCAGCGCCGCGAGCGCCGAGCGGATGGTCTCCCGGCTGACAGAGAACTCCGCGCAGAGTGCATGCTCCGTGGGAAGCTGATCGCCCGGCCGCATGGTTCCCTCGATGCGGTCGAGCAGGATGCGGCGCACGTGGAGATACTTGGGATAGGGATTGAAGAACTTGCGCACGCCGATTCCCGGAAAGCTCCTGTACTTTCTTTCGCGGATTCAGCGAGCACACAAGCGGCAATACAACCCGACAACGGGCACCAAACGGCTGAATCGCCGGCCTTTCACGCTTCCTCAGCCAGCCAGGCCAGTGCGGAATTCGACGAAGCGGATGGCCTTCGGGGAAAGGTCGCGACACGACGGAGCCGATCGCGAACAATCCTGCGCAAGGCCGAATACCG
Organism: Rubritepida sp.; assembly: GCA_028291485.1. Taxonomy (GTDB): domain Bacteria; phylum Pseudomonadota; class Alphaproteobacteria; order Acetobacterales; family Acetobacteraceae; genus Roseococcus. Next base: position 4,730 of record JAQGHZ010000344.1, read on the forward strand.
CCGAATTCCAGCGGCGACGAACGATCATGTGAGGGATATCAGCTATGCCAGAACCTGCCAGCCAGAAGATTGTCTGCACATTTTCGCGCCTGCCAGCCGTGCCTTGGGAGGCATCCCGGCGCCGGTTGGTCCTTGCATCGCGATGACAAGAAAATTCGCACCTGACCCCTGCCGGACGTATGGCGTGTCCCGGTTGGCAGGACATTCGGCTGGCGACTCCTACGCCGCCTCGACCCTTCGCCAGTGATGGCAGGCCACGGCATGCATCTCGCCCGCCCTTTCGCGAGCGGGCTCGACCACCGCGCATTCGGACGTGGCCAGCGCGCGGCGCGGGTGGAAGCGGCAGCCGGAGGGCTGGGCCGTCGCTGGCGGCACGGAGCCGGGAATGCCGGCCAGCGTCAGCGCGCGGTCGGGATGGCAGGCGAGCAGCATCCGCGTGTAGGGGTGCGCGGGGTGGCCCAGCACCTCCCGCGTCGGCCCCGTCTCGGCGACACGGCCCGCATAGAGCGCAGCGACCCGGTCGCAGAGGCTCGCGAGCACCCCAAAGTCATGAGTGACGAAGAGCATGGAGAGGCCGCGCTTGCGGGTGAGCTGGTTGAGCAGGCCGAGGATTTCGCGCTGCGTGGTGACGTCGAGCGCCGTGGTCGGTTCGTCGGCCACGACCAGGGCAGGCTCGCAGGAGAGCGCGGTGGCGATGAGCAGGCGCTGGCGCTGCCCGCCGGAGATGATGCCGTCGCATTGGGCAACTCCTTATAGCGTTGTCGCGAAACCGGGCGCGCCAATGCCGATCTCCGTGGGATTGCGCGCCGCGCCACGCTGCCCTTCCCTGCAGCCGGGGAATATCCCTTCCACATCGCAAGGGGGAACCACGTGTCCAAACGTCAGATGCATCTCGGGGTCTTCGTGCTCGGGACCGGCAACCATGTGG
>JAQGHZ010000348.1 GCA_028291485.1 Rubritepida sp.
TAGAGCGCATGGCCGGTCTCGTGCAGCACGCCGAGCAGCGCCTTGGCCGGGTCGGACTCGCTGTAGAAGGTGGTGATGCGCACGTCCGATGGCGTACCGCCGCAAAAGGGGTGCACGCTCTCGTCGAGGCGCGAATGGTCCGCCTCCAGTCCGATTCGCAGCGAGAGGCGGCGGCACAGCTCGCGCTGCTTCTCCACCGGGAAGGGGCCGGGCAGCGGGGTGGGTGTGCCGCGGCGCGCCTGGATCTCTTCCGCGCGCGGCAGGGCGTCGCGCAGAAAGATCTCATAGGCGTCGAAGACCGGCTCGACCTCGGCGGCGGTGACGCCGCGCTGGTAGCCCTCCATCAGCGAATCATAGGGCGAGAGGCCGGAGACGGCGGATAGCGCCTGCGCCGCCTCGCGCTGCAGGCGCAGCACCTCCTCAAGATAGGGGCGGACCAGGGCGAAATCCGACTTCGCCCTGGCCTCGCGCCAGACCTTCTCACAGGCGGAATTGGCGCGGGTGCTGGCCTCGACCAGCTCGGTCGAGAGAGCGGCCGAACGGGTGTGGCTGCGGCGGATGAGCTCGAGATTGGCCACCGCCCAAGGTTCGTCGGCCGAGGCCTCGGCCAGGTCCGCCGCCATCTCGGGCGCGGTGAAGAGCTCGTGCGAGAGGCCGGCCAGCGCCGCCAGCTGCTCGCCGCGCGCCGCGCCGCCGCCGCGTGGCATCATGGCGCTGGCGTCCCAGTGCAGCATCGCGGAAGCCTCGCCCAGCGCGCCGAGCCGCGACATGCGTTGGGTCAGTCGTCGATAGGCGGCGTTGCTCATGTCTCGCTCAATCGCTTCCGGGACCAGAGGACGAAAATCACCACCCAGGCGGCCGCGAGGCCGAACCAGGTGACCGCATATCCCAGATGGGGATTGTTCGGCTCGGGGAACGCCGAGGCCGGATCGGGCAGCGGACCGCGCGAGGGGGCCGGCGTGGAGCCGAGGCCGGAGGGTGCCGCGGCGCCGGCCCGTGGCACGACGACGCTGAGCGCGTATTCCAGCGCGTAGGGGGCGCCGAGCGCCTCGGCCATGTCGCTGATGGCAAAGGTGTAGAAGCGCTTGCCCGCCGGGTCGTCGCGGGCGGAGATCAGGCCATGACGCTCGGTCGGGCGGGCATAGCCGCTGACGGTGACCTCGCCCGCGGGCCGCTCGACGTTGCCGCCCTCCAGCGGGACCCAGCCGCGCTCGACGAGCAGGGGCGGCAGGCCTTCGCGGTCCAGCACGGCGACGAGGCTGCCGCCCAGCACCGTGCCGCGCACCTCGAGGGCGTAGATCGCCTCGGCGCCCGGACGGAAGCGGCCGGTGGCGGTAATGCGGGTGAAGGGCGGAACCTGGGCCGTGGCCTCGACCGGCGGGCGTGCCGCGGCGGCCTGGAGCTCGGCGAGGATGCCGAGCTTCCAGTTCAGCCGCTGGATCTGCCAGGAACCGAGGCCGAGCAGGATGGCGAGGATGGGAAGAGCGATGAAGCTCGGCAGGATGATGCGCTGCCAGGGAACAGGGCGGCTCAAGAAAGGGTGCCCTTTGCCAGAATTCCAGCCGGGAACGGGACCGGCGCCGCCCGCAGGCGGAAAAAATTTTGGGCCGGCAGAGCCGGCCCAAACCCTCAATGCTGAGCGATTTCGCCCGCGCCCCACCAGTAGACGGAGACGAAAAGGAAAAGCCACACCACGTCGACGAAGTGCCAGTACCAGGCCGCCGCCTCGAGGCCGAAATGGCGCTCCGCCGTGAAGCCGCCGCCCGTCGCGCGGAACAGGCAGACCGCGAGGAAGATGGTGCCGACGATCACGTGGAAGCCGTGGAAGCCCGTCGCCAGGAAGAAGGTCGAGGGATAGACGCCGCCGCCATGGAAGGAGAAGGGGGCCTCGGAGTACTCCCAGGCCTGGAAGCCCGTGAACGAGAGGCCGAGCAGCACCGTGATCGCGAGGCCCTGTACCAGACCCTTGCGGTCGCCTTCGAGCAGCGCGTGGTGCGCCCAGGTCACCGTGCAGCCCGAGAGCAGCAGGATCATGGTGTTCATGAAGGGTAGGCCGAAGGGATCGAAGGTGTGGATCCCCGCCGGCGGCCAGATATTGGCCGTGGAGTTCAGCACGTGCTGCGGATAGAGCGCGAAGTGGAAATAGGCCCAGAAGAAGGCCACGAAGAACATCACCTCGGAGGCGATGAACAGCAGCATCCCGTAGCGCAGGCCGAGGCGCACGACGGCGGTGTGGTAGAAGGGGTTCTTGCTCTCCTTCAGCACGTCCCGCCACCAGAGGAACATGCAGGTGAGCACGCCCAGGAGGCCGAGGCCGAGAACCCAATGCACATTGTTGTGCGCGAAGAGCACGATGCCGAAGAGCATGGTCCCCGCCGCGAAGGCGGTGATCAGCGGCCAGGGGGACGGATCCACCAGATGGTAGGGGTGCTTGTAAGGGGCGTGCCCCTCGACGTTGCTGGCCATGCTCGATCCTGCGCAGTAGTGGTTCCGGCGCACCTGAGCAGCCGGCGGATTGCGTCGCACCATCCATGGAAACACGCGGGGAATCAAGGTGTGCGGGGACGGATATGCGGTCAGGAACCGAGCGGAACAGGCGTCCTTCGGCAACACGTCAGATCAGGAATGCGAGCGACTTCTGAGAATCCGGCCGCACAGCGGCCGGCGCCGCCCACTGTACCTTCCAGCCAGGCGCATCAGTGGCGCGGCGAGCCAAGGGAGCGGAGCGACCGCGTCGCGCGGGACGCGCGCCTTCGGCGCGACGCGCTTGAGGGCGCAAAAATCAGCGCTGGAAGCGCGCGTTCCCCACATGCTCGCCGGCATTGGCCAGCGCGCCGGCCCGGTCCGCATCGTTCAGGCTGCGGAAGAAGGTGTAGTTGATGGTGATCGTGCGGATGTCCCGCGTCTGCGGATCCTCCATGATCTTCGGATCCACCCAGAAGGCGATCGGCATGTC
>JAQGHZ010000392.1 GCA_028291485.1 Rubritepida sp.
CCCGGCGCGGCCTGGGCCAGGGCGTAGCGCTTGGCGAAGGCGAGGTCGTCCATCCAGCCATGCGCCTCGACGACCATGCGGTGCATCTCGGGCAGCACGGCGATGCCGCCGCCCACGCTCAGCAGCGAGATGCTGAGGAAGCCGATGACGAGCTGCCAGAGGTCGTCCTCGTCCATCAGCGGTCGAGTTCCCGCCAGGAGTCGAAAAGGCCGAGGGGCGCCAGCATCAGCAGCACATAGGGCATGCGCACATGCAGCATCGCGAGGGTGAGCGCGGCGAGGCCGATGCACCAGAGCGGCAGCGAGGGACGCAGCTTGCTCGCCATCTTCATCGCGGTGCCCATCACCATGCCGGCCGCCGCCGCGGCGATGCCGGTCAGGATCGCGCGCACCAGCGGCAGCTGCCCATAGGCGTCGTAGAGCGAGGCCACGGCGGCGAGCAGCGTCATCGGTCCGGTGAAGAGGCCGAGCGCGCAGACGATCGCACCCGTCGCGCCATGGAAGCGCGTGCCGATGCCGATCGCGGTGTTGAGCGCGTTGGGGCCGGGCAGCACCTGCCCGATGCCCAGGGTCTCGGCGTATTCCTGCTCGGTCAGCCAGCCCTTCTTCTCGACGAAGAAGCGCCGGGCCCAGGCATTCACGCCGCCGAAGGCGGTCAGCCCGATCTGAAGGTAGGCGAGGTAGAGAGCGGTGCGGCTGGGCGGCGGCGTCGTTGCGCGATCCCCCGTCACAGCACGGGACTCATAACAGTGCGAGCCCCAGCAGGCCGCCGCCGGCGAGCACCCAGAGCGGCGAGTACTTCGTGCGCCAGATGAAGACCGTCGAGGCACCGATGATGACGAAGCTCAGCCAGCTCGTGCCCGCCGCCTGCGCCATGACGAGGCCGGAGGCCGCGATGAGCCCGACCGCGATGGGCACCAGTCCGAACTGCGCCGGCTTCATCCAGGTGTTGCCGCGCAGCCGGATGGTCAGCCCCGCCATGATCCAGGCGAGGCAGGCGGCCGGCACCAGCATGCCGAGCGTCGCCGCCATCATCCCGGCAGGGCCCGCGATGTGCCAGCCCATCACGGAGGCCGCGAGGATGTTCGGCCCCGGCGCGGCCTGGGCCAGCGCGAAGAGCTGGCTGAAGGTCGCGTCGTCCATCCAGTGGTGCACGTCGACGAGCAGCCGGTGCATCTCCGGCAGAATGGCGATGGCGCCGCCGATCGCGAGGAAGGAGAGCGTGCCGAAGGCGATAAGGATCTGGCCAAGGAGGATCATGGCTTCGCCCTCTCCCCTTGGGCCTTCTCCCCTTGGGTCACCCGCGCATGCCGCAGCGAGATCCAGATGCCGAGCGGCGCCAGGATCACCACGATCAGCGGCAGCGGCACGCGCAGCCAGGCGGCGGCCAGCATGGCGAGAAGCCCGACGGCGACGAGCTGCAGCGGCGCCTTCAGGTTGAAGCCCATCTTGAGCGCCATGCCGATCACCATGCCTGCCGCGGCCGCGGCCACGCCCTCCATGAAGGGCGCCACGCGCGGCAGGTCGCCATAGGCATCGTAGAGCAGCGACAGGACGATCAGGATGCAGAGCGGACCGATATAGAGGCCGCAGGTCGCCAGCAGCGCGCCCGTCAGCCCATGGAAGCCGCGTCCGATCATCACCGAGGCATTGCCGACGTTCGGGCCGGGCAGGATCTGGCCCATGCCGAGCACCGAGGCGTATTCGCGTTCGCTGAGCCACTTGCGCTCCTCGACGATCACGTGGCGCGCCCAGGGTCCCACGCCGCCGAAGCCGAGCGCGCCGATCTTCGCGAAGCCCAGGAAGAGCTCCAGCTTTCCAGGGACCCTGGAGCCCGTCCCAGCCCCCTGTTGGGGCGAGTTCTCAACCACGGGGCAGGAGCTGCTCCGCCAGCGTCACCCAGTAGCTCGCGCCCACGGGCAGGATCTCGTCGTTGAAGTCGTAGAGCGGGTGGTGGACGCCGGGATCCTTGTCGGTCCTGCCGCCGCCCAGCATGAGATAGGCGCCCGGCCTTTCGTTCAGCATGAAGGAGAAGTCCTCGGCGCCCATGGTGGGCTTGGCCATGTGCTTCACGCGCTGCTCGCCGCCCACCGCCCGGGCGGCCTTCAGCGCGAGCTGCGTGCTCTCGGGCTCGTTCACCGTCGCGGGATAGGCGCGCTTGAACTCGGCCGTGGCGATGGCGCCGAAGCTGGACGCGATGCCGGTGACCAGCGCCTTGAACTTCTCCTCCAGCAGGTCGCCGACCTCGGGCAGGAACCAGCGCGCGGTGCCGAGCATGGTCACCGTCTCGGGGATCACGTTGTAGGTGTGGCCGCCATTGATGTGGCCGATGGTGATGACGCCCGCATCCGAGGCGTCCAGGTTGCGCGCGACGACCGATTGCAGCGCCTGCACGATGGCCGCGGCGATCACGATCGGGTCGTTGCCCTGGAAGGGCAGGGCGCCATGCGCGCCCTTGCCGGTGATCGTGGCCTCGAGATTGGCGACGGCGGCCATCACCGGCCCCTCGCGCCAGACGAAGGTGCCGGCCGGCGCGCCGGGCCAGTTGTGCAGGCCAAAGACGCGGTCCATCGGGAAGCGGTCGAACAGGCCTTCGGCGACCATCACGCCGCCGCCGGCCAGGTTCTCCTCGGCGGGCTGGAAGATCACATGGACCGTGCCGTCGAAGTTGCGCGTCTCGGCGAGGTACTTCGCCGCGCCGAGCAGCATGGTGGTGTGCCCGTCATGGCCGCAGGCGTGCATCTTGCCGGGGACGGTGGAGGCATGCGGCAGGCCGTTGGCCTCGAGGATCGGCAGCGCGTCCATGTCGGCGCGCAGGCCGATGGCCTTGCCGGACTTTCCTCGATGACCGTGGATCACGCCGACCACGCCGGTTTTCGCCAGGCCCGTCACCACCGCGTCGCAGCCGAACTCGCGAAGCTTCTCCGCGACGATGCCGGCGGTGCGGAATTCCTCGAAGCCGAGCTCAGGGTGCATGTGGAAGTCGCGGCGCCATTCCGTCATCTCGGGGTGGAATTCAGCGACGCGGTTGATGATAGGCATGTAAAGAACGACTCCTCAGAGCATCAAGAAAACGTCTGACGCAGCCCCTCGGCAAGGGGGCGGGGCTGGATACCGAGAATTTCACGCATGGGCTGGATGTCGAAATCCTTATCCTCGGTGAGGCGGCGGATCTCCTCCGCGCCGATCCGGGGCAGGAAGGGCAGGATGCGGGCGAGGGGGCTGGCGGCCATCAGCAGCGTGGCGGGCAAGGGCAGGACCAGCCGCGGCGCGATCCCGGCGGCACGCGCCACCGCGGCGCAGAAGTCGCGATAGGCGAGGGGCTCGGGGCCGGCGATGGTGATGACCTGCGCCTCCGGCTCCGTCAGGGACGCGGCGGCGATCAGGCTGCGCGTCACATCGTCCTGGTGGATGGGCTGGACGAGGTTTCTCCCGCCGCCGGGCAGCGGCAGGACCGGCAGCCGCCGCATCAGGGCGGCGAGGCGCTGGACGTTGTCCTCGCCCTCGGCGCCGTAGATCATCGTGGGGTGCAGCAGGACGCCGGCACGTCCGCTGGCGAGGAAGGCCGATTCGCCCGCGCGCACGCCGTCGCCATGGGAGTCCGGCCAGCGGGAATAGCGCCGCGTGCTGCCCATGAAGACGAAGCGTGCGCCCTGCGGCGCGACGGCGAGGATGGCCGCCGCGTTGCGCGCATGGGCGCAGGAGATGACGATGTCCGCGCCTTCCAGCGCCGCGCGCAGCGAGGCGGGGTCGCGGAGATCGGCCACCACATGCGGCGCCTCGATCCCCAGCGCGGACCATTTCGCCGCGCTCCGCACCACGACACGGAAGGGCCGTCCCAGCGATCGGCAGAGCGCCGAGCCGGAGCGGCCCGACGCGCCGATGACCGCGATCACCCGTTTAACCCTTCACCGGCCTTCAGGCAGGAGGAAGCGCAGATCCGCGCCATCAGGCGCCTGGAGCACCTCGCGCCGGACCAGTGCGTCCCAGCCGCGCTTGGGCTCGGCCTTGGCCGACCACTCGGCGCGGCGCTTCGCCAGCTCGGCCTCGTCCACCAGCAGGTCGAGGCTGCGGTTCTTCACCGAGAGGCGGATGCGGTCGCCGGTCTTCACCAGGGCGAGCGGGCCGCCCGCCTCGGCCTCGGGCGAGATGTGCAGCACCACCGTGCCGAAGGCCGTGCCGGACATGCGGCAGTCGCTCATCCGCACCATGTCCTTCACGCCGGCGCGGGCCAGCTTGCGCGGGATGGGCAGGTAGCCCGCCTCCGGGAAGCCGGCCGAGCTCAGCGGGCCGGCGCCCTTCAGGATGGTGATGTCGTCCTTGGTGACGTCGAGATCGTCGCTGTCGATCCGGGCGGCGAGGTCCTCCACGCCGTCGAAGACCATGCAGCGGGCCTCGGTCTCGAAGAGGGATTCGGTGGCCGCGCTGCGCTTGAGGATCGCGCCGTCGGGTGCCAGCGAGCCGAAGAGCGAGACGATGCCGCCCACCGGGGAGACCGGCGCGTTGCGCGCCTTGATATAGGTGCGGTCGACGAATTTCGGCCCGGCGCCGAGGCGATCGCCCAGGGTGACGCCGTCCAGGTCCTTGGTGTCGAGATGCAGCAGGTCGCGGATCTCGTGCAGCAGGGCGACCATGCCGCCGGCCGCGTGGAAATCCTCCATGTAGCCTTCGCCGGTGGGCTTCAGGTCCACCAGCACCGGCGTCGTGTCGGAAAGCGCGTTGAGGCGATGGTAGTCGATCTTGATGCCCACGCGCCCGGCGATGGCGGCCAGGTGCACCAGCGCATTGGTCGAGCCGCCGAGCGCCAGCAGCACGCGCAGCGCGTTCTCGACGCTGTGTTCCGTGATGAGCTCGGCCGGCTTCACCGGCTTGTGGATCAGGCGGACGGCTTGGGCGCCGGCTTCTTCGGCGGCGCGCAGCCGGTCGGAATGCACGGCCGGGATGCTGGCGGCGTCCAGCGGCATGAAGCCGAGCGTGCTGGTCAGGCAGGCCATGGTGCTGGCCGTGCCCATCACGCCGCAGGTGCCGGCGGTGACGGCGAGCGAGCCCTCGATCTCGTGGATTCGCTCCTCGGAGACGTCGCCGGCGCGGTAGCGCGCCCAGTAGCGGCGGCAGTCGGTGCAGGCGGCCAGCCGCTCGCCCTGGTAGCGGTTGGCGCTCATCGGCCCGACCACGAGCTGCACGGCCGGCACGCCGGCGGAGGCGGCGGCCATGAGCTGGGCGGGCACCGTCTTGTCGCAGCCGCCGACCAGGACGACGGAATCCATGGGCTGGGCCGCGATCATCGCCTCGGTGTCGAGGGCCATGAGGTTGCGGTAGTGCATGGAGCAGGGGGTGAGATAGGGCTCGCAGAGGCTGATCGTCGGGAAGGCCATGGGCAGGCCGCCGGCCATCAGCACGCCGCGCTTCACGGCCTCGATGAGCTCGGGCGCGCTGCGGTGGCAGTTGTTGAGGTCGCTGCCGGTGTCGACGATGCCGACCACGGGGCGGGCCAGCGCCTCGGCCGAGTAGCCCATGGATTTCGCGAAGGAGCGGCGGAGGTAGAGGGCGAATTCCTTGTCGCCGTAATTCGCCGCGTTGCGCGCCA
>JAQGHZ010000401.1 GCA_028291485.1 Rubritepida sp.
TAGGGCTCGATGAAGCTGGGGTGGTTGTGGGATTCCATCTTGAAGACGGCGGCCAGGCCCTCGCCGATCGCGATGACGCCGGCATTCTCGCCGGGACCGACGAGGACCCAGGGCGCCTTGGTCGGCAGCTCCCGCAGCCAGACGCGGCTGGATTTGTAGGAGCAGTGCTCGCTCCACATGACGGAGAAGATGCCGAGCTCGGCCAGGGTCGGGTCGCGACCGAGAATGGCGAGAGCGCGGGCGTATTCGTCCGGCTTCAGGCCGAATTCGGCGGCAAGCTGCCGGGCGCGTTCGGGGGCGAGGGGAGGGACAGAGGCCATGGGAGGTATTTCGGGCCGCGCGAGGGGCTTGTCCAGCGAGGTTCCCGTCATGGCCAGCACGCTTTCAGCGCACGGGGGATGTATCTGCGCCCGGCGACGACGGTGAGGCACTTCTGAAGGGCGCGGAGGAAGACGAGGCCGCGCCGCTTCCTCTCCCGCGTGACGGGTAATAGCTGCGGAATCCGCAGGGCGAAGAGCTTTTCGGACAAATCCGGATCGAAGCACATCCAGGGCGGGGCCGGCAGGGCGCGCTTCAGGTCGAGGCGGCGCGCGAGGAGGATGATGCGCAGGCCGCGGAGGCGGATGGCGCGCCGGGCGGCGCGTCAGATGGGGCCGAGGAGGCCGCGCATGGGATGTCCTTCAGGTGCGGCGGCCAGGGCCAGCAGCAGGCGCTCCCAGAGGCCCTCATGGGTGAGGCGGCGAAAGTAGCGGGAGATGGTGTCGGGCTTGCCGTATGGCTCGGGGAGGTCGCTCCAGGGGCCGTCAGTGGCGGCGACACGGAAGATAGCGTCGAAGCGGGCGCGGTGGTCGCAGGGGCGGCCGCGGGCGGCGCGGAGGACGTGGGGGAGGAGGGCTTGCCATTCCGCATCGGAGAGAGGGTTGTGGGGGATGCGGAGGCGAGAGGTCATTGGTCCTATTTAGGAAAATTATCTGTAAAATGCAAGGTAAAAGGCAGGCGGGAGGCCTTCGCCTCGCCTCCCGAACCCTCCGCTGGTGTAGCGTCAATTGAATCTGGAACCACTTCGTAGCGCAGGCGCGGTAGCATGTGCGAGATCAGCACCTCCCCGACCTTCTTTCCGCGACCGTCCATGTCGACATGCGTGCCGGCGCGGGAAGACGTCAAAGTGGCATGAAGTGGCCATAGGTTGCCGCTATGCCCGGCCAGGAGAGCGTCAGCGGCCCGGAAGTGTTTCCGGTCGGGCCTATTGGCTTCAACGCTCGCTAGGAGCCTTCTCCTGGGCTCCGGGCTCCGCCGGGCTTGCGGAGATAAGCATAAGCTAAGCCGTAGACCGCTATATCGTTAGCCCAGAGGGCCACTCCGACGACAACCAGCCGGTCAAGGTTCTTCCCGAGCGCAGATCCACCGTGGGATGTGGTGCCACATATCAGAACATTGATCTGTTGTGCTAACCAACCGCCCAACTTCAGCGTCAGTGCTCGAACTGCCTCCCAGGCTGCATTGAGCCACTCAACCGAAGCCTCTGCTCCGCCCGAGATGACGGCTCGTACCTTGCTGATCGCCCCGATCGCCTGCTCGGTCTCATCGGCTGATACAGACAGTCCGCTGCTCGGAAGGTTATGGCCCATACTGCCGTGAACGGGCTTTAGATCCTGGAATTGCTGTTCAAGCTCGGCAAGTCTGCGGAGAAGCTCGGCCCGGTCGTCTTCGGCTGACCGCCTTTCCGGCACCGCTCTTTGGGCCTGCTCGATAGGCATCCAATCGCCAGGCAGCTTTTCTGCAACTTCGTCTAGGAGCTGGTACGGCAAGAGTTCAAAGAATTCCCCGCTCAATGCATTTCTGGCCTGTACCCGCCCCGGCGCCATTCGACCAACGCCATAGCCAGCGATCTCGATGTTCGCCGTATTGCGGCCCGGCGGACCGAAGCCTAACCAGGGTCCGCCGGAGGTGAGGTCGTACGGCTTGTAGTTAGCGAGAAACCAGATGAGCGCGACCTCACCTTGGACGTTTTGCCGTTAGGTTTGGCAGTTCTTGTGCGTTGATGCCTGAAGGATACTGAGGGGTGATGTAAAGGACGACCCTGGGAAGAATACCGCCAGGCCCCGTTCCCAGAACTTGCGTTGCGACTGTCTGCCTAACAGCCCGGTTGGGGCGCCCGTGCCTCGTTATCGCCATCAGACTCTCCCCACACCGCCCCCCAAATAGCCAGTATTGTAAGGTATAGAAATACCCAGCTTCAAAGCTCCGAATTGCAGGCCAGATCAGATCAGGTCGAGCTGACGGAGGTCGGTGCGGGGGGGCGGGGCTGAAGCTAACCTTCGGCAAGGCGCCGGGCATGGTGCGCGCGCAGATCCGCGAAGACCTCATCGGACGGAATCATGCTGCCGGGGTCGCGGTCCATCTCGTCGAGCGTGGGCAGGAGTTCGGCGCGGAGCCAGGCCATGAAGGCCGCACCCTGCCCGGCGAGGGCTTCCAGACCGGCGGACACGATCTCGCCGGCATCGGCGCAGGCGCCGGAAGCCACGAGGTGCTCGACGGCCTCAGCCTGCTCGGTGGTCAGCGGGATCGCTTTCAGATGGCCATGGAGAGAAGGTTATCACGCCGGGTTCCGAATTGACGCTTTGTCTGCCGCGTCAGCGCCCAAACAAACGCCCATCCCACCAGAGCGGCCGATGCAGCCCATGCGTCACCCGCGAAAACTCCGCATGCTCCGGATGGATCAGCACGTTCCGATCCATCCGCGCCACCAGGCTCGGCACCATCAGCACCAGCGACCGCCGCGCCTTCCACCACGCCTCGCCATAGGCCTGCGCCGCCGCTGACGAGGGCGCGTCCCAGCCCGGCACCTGCCATTCCTCCACCAGCTCGTAGCTCACGCCGTTGGGGATGGTGATCTCGACGGCATGCTGGTTCGGCGGCAGGTGGCCGCTGCCATGGGCGAGCTTCTCCAGCATCGCGGTGGAGTAGTGCTCGGAGGCGTAGATCACGGGGCTCGCCGCCGTGTTCCAGCGGCCGGGGTAGAGCTTGGAGCCGGTGGCGTCGAAGATCGGGAACTCGCCCTTGGGGTCGCCGATGCGCCAGCAGGTCAGGACGCGATCAAGAACCTGCGGGGTCAGGCGGCGGAGCCGTAGCGCAGACGGCCCAGGATGCCTTCCACCACGGGGCGGCCGAACTCGCTGGCCAGCACCACGTCCAGCGGCTTGCGGCCGTCCAGCATGGCGTGGGGGCGGGCGAGGAAGTCGCGCGCGGCGGCGTCGCTGCCCCAGGTGACCAGGGCCTGGGCCCAGATCTCGGCGAGGCGCGCGACCCTCGCACCTTCCTCGGGGGTGAGGCGTGCCTGCGAGGCGCGGCGGCGGGCGAGGGTGGCCTTGGGGACGAGGCGGTAAGGGAAGCCGGCGTCCTCGGGCGCAACCTGGCGCGCCAGCCGGTCGAGGGCCGAGAGCGGCAGCCCGCGCTCCACCTGGGCGGCCAGTGCCATCATCGAGGTATCGGGCTTAAGCCCCAAGGTGCCGTAAGCGTTCATCGCATCGTCTCCGGTGAGACGAATATAGGTCTCAGTTGGCCGGAAGTTCAAGAGCGATGGTCCCGCGGAAACCCTGGCC
>JAQGHZ010000237.1 GCA_028291485.1 Rubritepida sp.
TCGCCTTGGTGGAAAGATAAGCCGACATGAGCGACATCGCCGCCGACGGCACGCCCCTCACCGTCCCCCCCGCGCCGCGCCGCGCCCCGATTACCCTGATCGGGCCCGTGGCCTGGGCGAAGGAAAACCTGTTCCGCAACTGGTGGTCCACCGCGATCACCCTGGCCATGGGCTACGTGCTGATCCGCTTCGGCGTCAGCTTCGTCAGCTGGGCCTTTGTCAACGCCATCTGGGTGGTGCCGGTGAGCCCGGCGGGCATCGCCAACACGGAGGCCTGCCGCGCCGTCAAGGGCGTCGGCGCCTGCTGGGCCGTCATCACCGAGAAGCACCGCTTCATTCTCTTCGGCACCTATCCCTATGACGAGCACTGGCGGCCGCTGATCGTCTGCTTCCTCTTCATCGGCCTGTACGTCGTCTCGGCAATGCGGCGCTTCTGGCGCTGGGAGCTGGCGCTGTTCTGGATCGGCATGCTGACGCTGATCGGCATCCTGATGTGGGGCGGCATCCTCGGCATGCCCTTCGTCCCGCAGGAGCGCTGGGGCGGCCTGCCGATCACGCTGATCCTCGCCACCTTCGGCCTCGCCTTCGCCTTCCCGCTGGCCGTCATGGTAGCGCTGGGCCGGCGGTCGAACCTGCCGGCGATCAAGGCGCTCTGCGTCCTCTATGTCGAGCTGATCCGCGGCGTGCCGCTGATCTCGCTGCTCTTCATGGCGAGCGTGATGTTTCCGCTCTTCCTCCCGGAGGGGCTGAACATCGACAAGCTGCTGCGCGCCCAGGTGGCGATCATCCTCTTCGCCGGCGCCTATCTGGCCGAGGTGGTGCGCGCCGGCCTGCAGACCCTGCCGCGCGGCCAGTACGAGGCGGCCGAGGCGCTCGGCCTCAGCTACTGGCAGAAGACCGGCTTCATCATCCTGCCCCAGGCGCTGCGCCTCGTGATCCCGCCGCTGGTGAACACCTTCATCGGCTTCTTCAAGGACACGTCGCTCGTGCTGATCATCGGCATCTTCGACCTGCTGACCGCGGGCAAGACGGCGATCATCGAACCGGCGTGGCAGGGCTTCGGCGTGGAGGTCTACATCACCCTCGGCCTGATCTACTTCATGTTCTGCTTCGCGATGTCGAAGTATAGCGCGGGGCTGGAGGCGGAGTTCAACCGTCACCGCCGCCGATAACGATGCCTTCCTCCACCCACGCGCCCCTTTTCCGGAGATCTGCATTCCATGTCGATGTCGGCTGCTGAAACCCTCGCCTCCTCCGTCCGCAAGGGCGCGCCGCCCGCCATCACCCTGAGCGGCGTGAACAAGTGGTTCGGCGCGCTTCACGTACTGCGCGACATCAACCTCGACGTCGCCCTGGGGGAGCGCGTGGTCGTCTGCGGCCCCTCGGGCTCGGGGAAGTCCACGCTCATCCGCTGCATCAACCGGCTGGAGGAGCACCAGGAAGGCCAGATCCTGGTGGACGGCATCGAGCTGTCCAACGACCTGCGCAGCCTGGACGCCATCCGCCGCGAGGTCGGCATGGTGTTCCAGAGCTTCAACCTCTTCCCGCACCTCACCATCCTGGAGAACTGCACCCTCGCACCGATCTGGGTCCGCAAGATGCCCAAGAAGCAGGCCGAGGAGCTTGCGATGGAATATCTCGAGCGCGTCCGCATCCCGGAGCAGGCGGCAAAGTATCCCGGCCAGCTCTCGGGCGGGCAGCAGCAGCGCGTGGCCATCGCCCGCGCGCTCTGCATGAAGCCCAAGATCATGCTCTTCGACGAGCCGACCTCCGCCCTCGACCCCGAGATGATCAAGGAGGTGCTGGACACCATGGTCATGCTCGCCGAGACCGGCATGACCATGATCTGCGTGACCCACGAGATGGGCTTCGCCCGCACCGTGGCCGACCGGGTGGTCTTCATGGACCGCGGCGAGATCGTCGAGCAGGGCGTGCCTGAGGAACTCTTCGCCAATCCCAAGACGGACCGGCTGAAGACCTTCCTCAGCCAGATCCTCCGCGGGCACTGAGCAACGTTAAGGGGGGCCGGCTGCCATGCCGGCACCAAGTCTGGTAAGGAGGGGGCGGACCGTTTCCGCGCCCCCTCTCCCCAAGGCCCGTCATTGACGACACCTTCGCATGCCTCCGACAAGGTTACCGCTGCCTCGCTGCTCGGCGTCCTGGGCGTCGTCTATGGCGACATTGGCACCTCGCCCCTCTACGCGCTCAAGGCCGCGCTGCTGCATTTCGACGAGGGCGGGATCGAACCCTGGGAGATCCTGGGCGTCCTCTCGCTCATCTTCTGGTCGCTGATGCTGACCGTCACGCTGAAATACGTGACCTTCGTCATGCGGGCCGACAACAAGGGCGAGGGCGGCATCATGGCCCTGATGGCCCTGGCCCAGCGTTCCGCCACGACGGATCGCGGAAAGTTCGTCATCTCGCTGATCGGCATCTCCGGCGCCGCCCTTTTCCTCGGCGACGGCATGATCACCCCGGCCATCTCGGTCCTCTCGGCGGTCGAGGGCCTCAAGGTCATCGAGCCGGTCTTCGAGGATCTCGTGATCCCGATCACGCTCGGCGTGCTGCTGGCCCTCTTCCTGGTCCAGTACCGGGGCACCGGCAGCATGGGGAAGGTCTTCGGGCCGGTCTGCGCGCTCTGGTTCGGCACGATCGGCCTGCTCGGCCTGATCGAATGCGTGCAGAACCCGGCGGTCTTCGCGGCGCTCTCGCCCTGGCCCGCTATCGAGTTCTGCATCCACTACCACCTGGCCGCCTTCATCGCGATGGGCGCCGTGGTGCTGGCTGTGACCGGCGCCGAGGCGCTCTACGCCGATATGGGCCATTTCGGCCGCAAGCCGATCCAGATGGCCTGGCTCTTCTTCGTGCTGCCGGCGCTGGCGCTGAACTATTTCGGCCAGGGCGCGCTGCTGCTGCAGCAGCCCGAGGCGATCTCCAACCCCTTCTTCATGCTCGCGCCGGAGTGGTTCCGGCCCTTCCTCGTCATCCTGGCCACGGCCGCGACGATCATCGCGAGCCAGTCGATGATCTCGGGCGCCTTCTCCATCGCGCGGCAATGCGTGCAGCTCGGCTTCGCCCCACGCCTCGAGGTCATCCACACCAGCACGACGGAGGAGGGGCAGATCTACATGCCCCAGGTCAATTTCGCGCTGCTCGTCGGTGTGATGATCCTGGTGTTGGAATTCAAGAGCAGCGACAGCCTCGCCGCCGCCTACGGCCTCGCGGTCACCGGCACCTTTCTCTGCACGACCATCCTCGCCCTGTTGGTTTTCCGCCGGCAGTTCGGCTGGCATTGGTCCCTGGTGCTGGCCGTCTTCGTGCCGCTGCTGCTGCTGGACTTCTCCTACTTCATCGCGACGGCGCTCAAGATCCCCGAGGGCGGCTACGTGCCTGTCATCATCGGCATCGTCACCTTCACCATGATGCTCACCTGGTACCGCGGCCGGCAGCTGCTCTTCGCCCGCTTCCGGCAGGACAGCCTGCCGCTGAAATCCTTCCTGGCCCGCCTGCCGCAGTCGCGCACCACGCGCGTGCCGGGCATCGCCGTGTTCATGACCGGCCAGG
>JAQGHZ010000417.1 GCA_028291485.1 Rubritepida sp.
CTCGGCGACGTCGGCGGTGTCCGCGAAGAACTTCATGGGAGCATTATCCTTCAACAGCGGCGATTCGGGGGGCGCGGGATTGACCCGCGCGTGCTGTGTCGCGAAGTGGATAGCCCATGGCGCCCCCCTCCCGAAAGGCCGGCCGACGCATCCGTGTCCTGCTGCCACTGCCGCTTGAAGGCGCCTACGACTATCGCCTGCCGCCCGAGCTGGCGGCCGGGCCGGGCAGCTTCGTGGAGGTCCCCCTCGGCGGCCGGGTGAGCCTGGGCGTGGTCTGGGACGAGCTGGAGAACGCCGAACCCATCGCCGAGTCGCGGCTGCGCGAGGTCATTTCCGTGAAGCCGGCGCCGGCCATGCATGCGAATCTGCGCCGGCTGGTGGATTGGGTGGCGGCCTACACGCTCTCGCCGCCGGGGGCCGTGCTGCGGATGGCCATGTCCTCGCCCTCGGCGCTGGAGGAGCCGGCCTCGGCCTCCGGCTGGCGCCGGGTGGAGGGGGCGGAGGCGCGGATCACGCCGGATCGCGCCAAGGTCCTGGATATATTGGCAAACCACACGCTCCCGGGCACCGAGATCGCCCGCGCGGCCGGGGTCTCGATGGGGGTGGTGCGCGGCCTGGCCTCCGTCGGCCTCATCGAGCCGGCGCTGATGGCCCGCGCCGCCGCCTTCCCGCGCCCCATCGCCGATTTCGCGCCGCCCGACCTGCGGGACGAGCAGCAGCTCGCCGCCAATGCCCTGCGCGAGACCGTGATCTCCCGCCAATATGGCGTGACCCTGCTGGAGGGCGTCACCGGCTCCGGCAAGACGGAGGTCTATCTGGACGCCGTGGCCCAATGCCTGCGCGAGGGGCGGCAGGCGCTGGTGCTCCTGCCGGAAATCGCCCTGTCCACCCAGTGGCTTGCGCGGTTCGAGCGCCGCTTCGGGGCGCCGCCGGCCCTCTGGCATTCGGAGCTGTCCTCCCGGACCCGCCGCGTCACTTGGCGCGCCGTGGCCGAGGGCGACGCGCCGGTGCTGGTCGGCGCCCGCTCGGCGCTGTTCCTGCCCTTCCCCGACCTCGGCCTCATCATCGTGGACGAGGAGCACGAGACCGCCTTCAAGCAGGAGGAGGGCGTCATCTACCTCGCCCGCGACATGGCCGTGGTCCGCGCGCGGCTGGAATCCGCCCTCTGCGTGCTGGTCAGCGCCACGCCGAGCCTGGAGACCGTCACCAACGCCAAGGACGGGCGCTACGCCCATGTGACGCTGCCCACCCGGCACCATGGGGCGTCCCTGCCGCAGATCACGGCGATCGACCTCCGCCAGCATCCGCCCGAGCGCGGCCGCTTCCTTGCGCCGCCGCTGGTCCAGGCCGTGACGGAGACGCTCGCCCGCGGCGAGCAGGCCATGCTCTTCCTCAACCGCCGCGGCTATGCGCCGCTGACCCTCTGCCGCACCTGCGGGCATCGCATGCAGTGCCCCAACTGCACCGCCTGGCTGGTCGAGCACCGCGCCCAGCGCCGGCTGCAATGCCACCATTGCGGCCATACCGCCCCGACGCCGCTGGCCTGCGTGGAATGCGGGACGGAGCATTCGCTGGTGCCCATCGGCCCCGGCGTGGAGCGCATCCTGGAGGAGGTGACGGAGCTCTTCCCGGAGGCGCGCCGCCTCATCATGGCCAGCGACACCATCCCCGGCCCCGCCGCCGCCGCCGAGGCCGCCCGCCGGATCGAGGAGCGGGAGGTCGACCTCATCATCGGCACGCAGATCGTCGCCAAGGGCTGGCATTTTCCCCACCTGACGCTGGTGGGGGTGGTGGACGCCGATCTCGGCCTCGCCGGCGGCGACCTGCGCGCCGGCGAGCGGACCATGCAGCTGCTGCACCAGGTCGCCGGCCGGGCGGGGCGCGAGGGGGCCACCCCCGGCACGGTGCTGCTCCAGACCTTCTCGCCCGAGCATCCCGTGATGATGGCCCTCGTCGCCGACGACATGCCGGGCTTCCTCAAGGCCGAGGCCGCCCAGCGCGCTCCCGGCCACTGGCCGCCCTTCGGACGGCTGGCGGCGCTGATCGTCAGCAGCGAGGATCCCCGCTCGGCCGAGCGGGCCGCGCGCGACCTGGGGCTGGCCGCGCCGACGGGGCAGGGCATCCAGGTGCTCGGGCCCGCGCCGGCGCCGCTGTCCCTGCTGCGCGGCCGGCATCGCCACCGGCTGCTGCTCAAGGCCGAGCGCGGCATCCGCGTGCAGCCGGTGCTGGAGGACTGGCTGGCCCGGGCGCAGATCCCGCGCGACGTGCGGGTGCAGGTGGACGTCGATCCCGTGGGGTTCATGTAGCGGGCTACCCGGCCCCGTCGACCTCGCTCGCCTGGCCCTGTTCGATCCGAAGGAAGCGGGTGCCGACCGCCTCGACGAAGCTGCGGTCGTGCGAGACCAGGACGCAGGTGGCGCCCTGCGCCAGCAGCTCCGCCTCCAGCTGCTCCTGGCCAGGGATATCGATGTGGTTGGTGGGTTCGTCCAACAGGTAGAAGTTCGGTTCGGCCAGACGCAGCGCCAGCAGGCCGAGCCTCGCCTTCTGCCCGGGCGAGAGTCGCCCGATCGGGCGTGTCTGCGCCTCGGTGCCGAGCCCCGCGCCCGCGAGCAGGCTGGTGGCCCGGTGATCGCTGATGCCCGGCTGTGCCGCGATGAAGCCGTGGGGAGTCCGGCTGTCCGGGAGGTGCGCCATGCCCTGGTCCGCATAGCCGGGAATCAGGCTGGGGCTGAGCTGCACGCCGGGCACCGGCCCGGCCGTCGCGCGGTGGAGGAGGCGGATCAGCTGCGTCTTGCCGGCCCCGTTGCGGCCCAGCAGCACGAGGCGGTCACCCTGGCGGAGATCCAGCTTTGCGATCCGGAACAACGGCTGCCCGTCGGGCGTGGTGACGGTCAGGTCGCGGATCGCGGCCAGCACCTTGGCATGGGTGTGACGGCTGACCAGGCGGATCTCGCCGGATCGTTCCGCATGGGCGGGGCGCAGCGTGGCCTCGATCCGGTTGGCCCGGTCGCGCAGCTGCATGGACTTCTTCTGCAACAGGTCGCTGCCGCTGTTGACGCCGATGTTGCGCAGCTCGCCTGCGTTGCGGCGCAGGCGGGTGACCTCCTTCGTATCCTTGGCCTGCTTGCGTTCCTGCGCCGCGTCGTCCCCGGCGAGCAGGGCCCGGGCGGTGGTGTAGGGGTGAGCGTAGATGCGGCTCAGGCCGGGGCGGAGGAACAGGGTGCGGTTGGCGCAGGCGTCGAGGAAGCTGCGATCGTGGCTGGCGATCAGCATCGGCGTCCGCGCCGCCGGGCCGGCGATCCAGCTCTCCAGCAGCGCGATCTTCTCGAGGTCGAGATGGTTGGTCGGCTCGTCCAGGAGCAGGACGTCGGGCTGGGTGATCCAGACGCGAGCCAGCAGCGCCAGACGCTGCCAGCCGCCGCTGAGGGCCGCGAGCGGGCGGTCGCGCAAATCCTCGGGTGTGGCGAACTCGTCCAGGACGGCCCCGACGCGCCAGGCCTCCTGCGTGCGCTCGGCCGGTGGCAGGGCGCGGCGCAGGGTCTCCGCCAGCGTCAGGCCGAGCAATCCGGGCGGCACGTCCTGCTCGACGAAGCCCAGGCTGGCGCCGCGGGAGAGCGTGACGCTTCCCGCATCCGGCTCGGCCTGGCCGGCGACACAGCGCAGCAAGGTGGACTTGCCCGCGCCATTGGCCGCGACGAGGCCGATGCGGTCGCCGGGGCCGAGGCTGAGGGTCAGGTTCTGGAACAGCGCATGGGGCGTGACCATGCCGAGGTCGCGCAGAGTGATGAGAGCCATGAGAATTCCGTTCGGACGCTGGCCGTCGACGAGGCAAGCGGGTGCAACAAGGGCAGTCCGGAACGGAAGCGTTGTGGCTTCAGGCGGCCCTGCCCTGCGAAAGACCTATCGCAGGGCGGAAACAGGGCCTCGAGTGTGGCGCTGGCTGTGGTCGTGCACCCCCCAGCCCTCCTGTGCGGCTCGATGTCGGAACGTCGCCAGGCTAGGGGCCTGGATGCGCGGCTGGCAAGGGGGAAGTGCTGGCTGAGGCATTCGCCCTGCGCGCCCGCCCGGCCAACCTCCGGCGATGCGAAGGGCGCCTTGCGAGGACAAGGGCTTCGCCCATTCCCCTCGTGCATGCCGGCCCAAACTTGCCGCGCCTTAGGCCTCGCTTTATAGCCGGACGCCAAAGTTGAGAGCCCGTTCATCTTGGCCAGCATCGTCGATCCCAACGCCCCCAATCCCGCCCTCGCCGCCCAGGCCGCCATTCTCGAGCGCCCGGCTTCCGAGGAGCGGCGCATGGCCGACGCGATTCGCGCCCTCGCCATGGATGCCGTCGAGAAGGCCAGGTCCGGCCATCCCGGCATGCCCATGGGCATGGCCGACGTCGCCACCGCCCTCTTCACCAAATTCGTAAAGTACGACGCGGCCGATCCCCGCTGGCCCGACCGCGACCGCTTCGTCCTCTCCGCCGGCCACGGCTCGATGCTGCTCTATTCGCTCCTGCACCTGACCGGCCATGCCGGCATGGGCATCGAGGAGCTGCAGCGCTTCCGCCAGCTCCACTCCCCCGCGGCCGGCCATCCCGAATACGGCTACCACCCGGCCATCGAGACCACGACCGGCCCGCTCGGCCAGGGCATCTCGACCGCGGTCGGCATGGCCCTCGCCGAGCGGCACCTGGCTGCCCGATTCGGCAAGTCGCTGGTCGACCACCGCACCTGGGTCATCTGCTCCGACGGCGACCTGCAGGAGGGCGTGTCCCACGAGGCCGCGTCGCTGGCCGGCCATCTCGGCCTCGAGAAGCTGACGGTGCTGTGGGACGACAACCACATCTCCATCGACGGCGACACCACCCTCTCCTTCTCCGAGGACGTGCTCAAGCGCTTCCAGGCCTATGGCTGGGCGACCAAGCGCATCGACGGGCACGACCCCGCGCAGATCGCCGCGGCCCTGGCCGTCGCGCAGCGCAGCCGCAAGCCGACCATCATCGCCTGCCGCACTATCATCGGCTTCTCGGCGCCGAAGAAGGCCGGCACCGCCGGCAGCCACGGCTCGCCCCTCGGCGCCGACGAGATCACGGCCGCCAAGTCGGCGCTGGGCTGGAATGCCGAGCCCTTCACCGTCCCCGAGGGGCTGAAGGCCCGCTGGGAGGAGGCCGGCCGCCGCGCCGCCGGCACGCGCCGTTCCTGGCTGAAGCGCCTGACCAAGCATCCGATGCGCGTCGATTTCGAGCGCGCGATGGCGGGAAAGCTTCCCGAGAACTGGGCCGAACCGCTGAACGCCCTGCGCGCCACCTTCGCGACCGAGAAGCCCAAGATCGGCACGCGCATCGCCAGCCAGCGCGCGCTGACCGCCCTGGTTCCCGCCGTGCCCGAGATGATCGGCGGCAGCGCCGACCTCACCGGCTCGAACAACACGGACGTGAAGGGCATCGCCCCGATCGTCCCCGGCAACTACGCCGGCCGCTACATCCACTACGGCATCCGCGAGCACGGCATGGCCGCGGCCATGAACGGCATGGCGCTGCATGGCGGCATCATCCCTTATTCCGGGACCTTCCTCGTCTTCGCCGACTACATGCGGCCGTCCATCCGCCTCGCCGCCCTCATGCACCAGCGCGTCATCCACGTGCTGACGCATGACAGTATCGGCCTCGGCGAGGACGGGCCGACGCATCAGCCGGTCGAGACCATCGCCTCGCTGCGCGCCATCCCCAACCTCGCCGTCTTCCGCCCTGCCGACGCGATGGAGACGGCCGAGTGCTGGGAGCTGGCCCTGCGCCGCACCGAGGGCCCGTCCGTCCTCGCCCTCTCGCGCCAGGCGCTGCCCGCGCTGCGCGACGACGCCGGCGAGAACCGCTGCGCCCGCGGCGGCTACGTGCTGGCCGAAGCCGAGGCGGCCCGCGACGTCACCCTCATCGCCACCGGCAGCGAGGTGCATCTCGCTGTCAACGCGCGGCAGGCGCTGGCCGCCCAGGGCATCAACGCCGCCGTCGTCTCCCTGCCCTCCTGGGAGCTCTTCGCCCAGCAGGACGAGGCCTATCGCGCCGCAACCCTCGGCGCCGCGCCGCGTATAGGCATCGAGGCCGCGCTCGGCTTCGGCTGGGAGCGCTGGCTCGGCTCGAACGGCGCCTTCATCGGCATGACCGGCTTCGGCGCTTCCGCGCCCGCCGAGCATCTCTTCGAGCATTTCGGCATCACCTCGGCCGCGATCGTCGCGGCCGCCACGAAACTTCTGGCACAGGATGGCAGCAAATGACGGTTAAGGTCGCGATCAACGGCTTCGGGCGCATCGGTCGCCTGGTTCTGCGCGCCGCCTGCGAGAGCGGCCGCGACGATGTGGAATTCGTCGCGATCAACGACCTCGGCTCCGTCGAGGCCAATGCGCACCTCTTCCGCTACGACAGCGTGCATGGCCGCTTCCCCGGCGAGGTGATCGTCGAGGGCGACAGCATCACCATCAAGGCGAAGGGCAAGACCTGGGGCCCGATCAAGGTCTCGGCCGAGCGCGACCCCGCCAAGCTCAAGTGGGACGGCGTGGACATCGCCGCCGAATGCACGGGCATCTTCACCGCGCGCGACAAGGCCTCGCTGCTGCTGGGCACCGGCGCCCGCAAGGTGCTGATCTCGGCCCCCGGCGAGGACTCCGACAAGACCATCGTCTACGGCGTGAACCACACGACCCTCACCGCCGAGGACAAGATCGTCTCCAACGCCTCCTGCACCACCAACTGCCTCGCGCCGATCGTCAAGGTGCTGCACGACAAGTTCGGCCTCCTGCGCGGCTATATGCTGACCATCCACGCCTATACCGGCGACCAGAACACGGTCGACACGCTGCACAAGGACCTGCACCGCGCCCGCGCCGCCGCGGTCTCGGCCATCCCGACCTCGACCGGCGCGGCGAAGGCCATCGGCCTCGTGATGCCGGAGCTGAAGGGCAAGCTGGACGGCTCCTCCATCCGCATCCCGACGCCGAACGTCTCCCTCGTCTCGCTCGACTTCGTGCCCGCGAAGACCGAAGGCCTGACCAAGGAGGCGATCAACGCCGTGATGAAGGCAGCCTCCGAGAGCGGGCCGCTCAAGGGCATCCTCGGCTACAACACGGCGCCGCTCGTCTCGATCGACTTCAACCACGATCCGCACTCGTCGACCTTCGACGCGACGCAGACGCAGGTGATCGATGGCGGGCTGGTCCGCGTGCTGTCCTGGTACGACAACGAGTGGGGCTTCAGCAATCGCATGAGCGACACGGCCGCCTATTACGGGATACTGTAAGCGGGGCTCCGCCCCACACCCCGCCGGGGAGACAGTGTCTCCCCGGACCCCTGCCTTTACATAAAACGGACCACAGATGCCCGCTTTCCGCACCCTCGATGACCTCGATATAAGCGGAAAGCGCGTCCTGCTGCGCGCCGACCTGCACCTCCCGGTGAAGGACGGCAAGATCACCGACATGACGCGCATCGAGCGCCTCTGCCCCACCATCGCCGAACTCGCCGGCAAGGGCGCGCGCGTCATCGTCTGCTCCCACTTCGACCGTCCCAAAGGCAAGCGCGTCCCCGGGATGTCGCTGAAGCCCATGCAGGAGGCGCTGTCCCACGCCCTCGGCAAGCCCGTCGCCTTCGCCGACGACTGCATCGGCCCCGAGGCCGAGGCCGCCGCCAGCGCGCTGAAGGACGGCGAGATCCTCCTCCTGGAAAACACCCGCTTCCACGCCGGCGAGGAGAAGAACGACCCGGCCCTGGCCGCCGGCCTCGCGAAACTCGCCGATGTCTTCGTCAACGACGCCTTCTCCGCCGCGCACCGCGCGCATGCCTCCACCGAGGGTGTGGCGAAGCTGCTGCCGAGCTACGCCGGCCGCCTGATGCAGCAGGAGCTGGAGGCGCTGGACGCCGCCCTCGGCCATCCGCAGCGGCCCGTCGTCGCCATCGTCGGCGGCGCCAAGGTCTCCACCAAGCTCGACCTTCTCGGCAATCTCTCCTCGAAGGTCGACGTGCTGGTCATCGGTGGCGCCATGGCCAACACCTTTCTCGCCGCGCAGGGCCATGCCCTCGGCAAGTCGCTGCAGGAAGCCGACATGCACGACACGGCGCGGGAGATCCTCGCCGGCGCCGAGAAGAACGGCTGCGAGATCGTCCTGCCGCTCGACCTCGTCGTCGCCGGCGCCTTCGCCGCCAACGCCCCCAACAAGGTCGTCGGCCTCGACGGCGTGCCCGCCGACATGATGGCGCTCGACGTCGGCCCCGCCACCGTCGCCGACGTGGTGAAGCACCTCGCCACCGCGAAGACCCTCGTCTGGAACGGCCCCTTCGGCGCCTTCGAGATCGCGCCCTTCGACACGGCCACGGTCGCCGTCGCGAAGGAGGTCGCGCGTCTCACCGAGGCCGGCCAGCTGCGCTCCGTGGGAGGCGGCGGCGACACGGTTTCCGCGCTACGCCACGCGGGTGTGTCGGAGCAGATGAGCTATGTCAGCTCCGCCGGCGGCGCCTTCCTCGAATGGCTCGAGGGCAAGACGCTGCCGGGTGTCGCCGTCCTCAGCAATGCGGCAGACGCAGCCCCGCTTCCCGCCACTTCATGCTGACCAGCTTGCCGGTGTTCGACAGCGTGATGTAGGCCGTCCTCAGGTCCGGCCCGCCGAAGCAGATATTCGTCGGCATCCGCTCCGGCATCTTCACCACGTCGATGATCTTGCCCGCCGGCGTCACCGTCGTGATCTCGCCCGCGATCAGCGTCGCGACGACGATGTTTCCCGCGGCCGTGATCGCCAGGCTGTCCAGCCGCCGGAATTCGGGGAACTGGCACAGCAGCTCGCCGCCATTGGTGCTCGGCCAGGGGCATTTCCGCAGCTGTCCCGGCCCGATGATGTCGAAGCCCCAGAGCCGCCCCGTCTCCGTCTCGGCCACGTAGAGCTTCTCGCCATCCGGGCTGATGCCGATGCCGTTCGCGCCACCGAAGACCGGAAACGCCGCCTCGACGATCTTGCTGCCGTCCAGCGCCGCCCAGTACACGCCGCCATGGTCGCGGTCGCGCGCGCGCACCTTGCCGAGGTCGCTGAACCAGAAGCCGCCCTTGCCGTCGAGTTGCAGGTCGTTCGGGCCTTTCAGCATGACGTCGCCGCAGCGGTCGTAGAGCGTCTTCACCGCCCCCGTGGCGATGTCGATCACCTCGATCCGCCCGTTGGTGTAGTCCGCCGCCTGGCCGCTCGGGCGCAGGATGTCGGGCTCCTCGTGCCAGGTGAAGCCGCCGTTGTTGCAGAGGATCAGCGTGTTGTCCGGCCCGGCCGCCAGCCCGTTCGGCCCGCCTCCCGTCTTCGAGATGATGCTGTAGGTCCCATCCGGCGCAATCAGCGAGATGACCTGCTTCTCGATCTCCACCAGCGCGATCGACCCGTCCGGCAGTGCCACGGGCCCTTCCGGAAAACGCAGCCCTGCGGCGAGAACTTTGAGGCTCATTCGGAGCACCCTCCCCTTTCTGTTCGGGCAAGGATGCGCCACGCTCCCCGCCTCGCCAAGGTGGAGACTCCTGCCCGATGGATCCCGTGACGCTTGCCGTTCTGTCCGCGCGATTCACCGCCATCGTGGAGGAAATGGGCGAAGGCCTGCTGCGCACCGCCTACAGCCAGATCCTGAATTCCAGCCGCGATTTCTCCATCGCCATCACCGACGGCGCCTGCCGGCTCGTGGCGCAGGCGGATCACATCCCGGTCCATGTCGGGGCCATGCCCTTCGCGGCGAAGGCGGTGGTCGAGGCCTTCGGCGACGACATGAAGCCCGGCGACGTCTTCCTGCTCAACGATCCCTATCACGGCGGCAGCCACCTGCCGGACCTGACGATCATCCTGCCGGTCTTCAGCGAGGGCCCCATCGGCGACAATGTCGTGCGCTTCTACAGCGTCGTGCGCGCGCACCAGTCCGACATCGGCGGCAACACCCATGGCGGCTACAACCCCGGTGCCACCGAGATCTGGCAGGAGGGGCTGCGCATCCCGCCCATCCGCCTCGGCGAGAATTTCACCATGCGCCCGGATCTCGTCTCGATGCTGGCGCTCAACACGCGCATCAACCGCGACTTCCGCGGCGATCTCGCGGCCATGCTGGGTTCCGCGAAGCTGGGCGCCAACCGCCTTTCGGCGCTGTTGGAGCAGCACGGCAGCGCGAGCCTGATGGCCGCCGTGGACGCGATCCTCGACCTCGCCCACGCGCATACGAAGCGCATCGTGGAATCCTGGCCCGACGGCACCTGGCAGGGCGAGGCCCTCCTCGACGATGACGGCCACGATGCGAAGGACATTGCCATCCGCGCGACCTGCACCAAGCAGGGCGGCACGCTGACGGTCGATCTCACCGCCAGCGACGACCAGGTGCTGGGCATCGTGAACTCCTCCTATCCCAACATGTTTTCCGCGGTCTGCATGGCCTTCGCCTATCTCCTCGATCCCGAGGTGGCGAAGAACGAGGGCGCCTTCCGTGCGCTGCGCGTGATCGCGCGCGAGGGCAGCATCGTCTGGGCGCGCGAGGGCGCGGCCGTCACGCTCTGCACCAGCCACTGCAGCAACGAGATCGTCGAAGCCATCATGCGTGCGATGGAGAATTGCTGCCCCGAGCGCGCGATGGGCGGCTGGGGAAGGCGCTTCCGCATCGCCATCACCGGCAAGGATGCGCGGCGTCCGGATCGCAAGTTCGTGTGGCATCTCTTCCACGCGCGCCCCGGTGCCGGCGGCCACGCCAAGGGCGACGGCTGGTCGACCGCGGGCGAGTGGCACTCTGCCGGCGGGCTGAAATTCGGCAGCGTCGAGATGGCCGAGGCACGCTTTCCTTTGCACTTCCGCCGCCACGAATTTCTCGGCGGCACGGCGGGCGCAGGCCAGTATCGCGGCGGCCACGGCGCGGAGCT
>JAQGHZ010000436.1 GCA_028291485.1 Rubritepida sp.
GTCAGCAGCGACTGCCAGATGACGATGGTGGTCGAACGCTCGGTGCCCGAGAGGCTGCGGACCAGCAGCGTGCTCGTCGCGGAGAAGACGCCATGGATGGTGGCGAGCGCCATGCCGAAGGCGATCCGGGGATCGATCTGCCCGCCGAAGGCCCCCTGCCCCATGGCAATCACCAACACGCCGACGAAGCCGAGGCCGACCGCGCCGAAGCGGTGGACGCCCACCTTCTCGCCGAGGAGCGGAATGGCGAGCAGCGTCGTGAAGATGGGCGTCGTGTAGGTGAGCGCCGTCTGCTCGGCGAAGGGCAGCACGGTCAGCGAGAAGAAGGAGCAGGCCATCGCGGTCGCGCCGGTCAGGGCGCGGAGCACGTGGGCCGGCAGGCGCTGCGTGGCGAGCTGCGGATTGCCGATTCGCAGGACGATGGCGAGCACCACCGGCACCGCGAGCAGGCTGCGGAAGAACATGATCTCGAAGAAGGGGATGCGGTCGCCGATCAGCTTGATCAGCGCGCCCATGATGGTGAAGAGCGCTGTCGCGGCGAGCATGAGCAGCGCGCCGCGCCGCGCGTCATGCCTCAGCGGCATGCATCGCCCTTTCCTCGGCGCGGCGCACGCGCTCGCGATGGACGTTGTAGATCCCGGCGGCGATCACGATCAGCGCGCCGCCCAAGGTGGTCCAGGCCGGAACCTCGCCGAAGATGGCGAAGCCCAGCACCAGGCCCCAGAGCAGCGGCGTGTATTCCAGCGGCGCCAGCGTCGCCACGCTCGCCAGCGCATAGCCGCGCGAGAAGAGCAGGTGCGCGATCGCGTTTGAGGCGCCGAAGAAGCAGAGCAGCAGGAACAGGCCGGCGGACGGGATGATATCCGGCTGTCCCGTGGGCGGCCAGAGGGCGGAGATCGGCATGACCACCAGGCCGAGGGGGATGTGCGCCAGCATCAGCCAGAAGGCGATGGTGGTGGGCGTGTCGGTCGCGGCCAGCACGCGCATCCAGATCCGGCTGACCGCCATGCCGGCCACGGCGATGAGCAGCAGGCCGGTATCCCAGCGCCAGAGATCGCCGCCCGGCTGGAGCATGACCAGCACGCCGACGAAGCCGACGGCGCAGGAGGTCCAGCGCCGCCAGCCCACGCGCTCGCCCAGCATGGGGATGGCCAGCAGCGTCATCAGCAGCGGCGCGACGGCGGCGATGGCGTAGGAATCGCCGAGCGCGTAGCCGGACAGCCAGACGACGTACCAGAGGATGGAGAGGCTGCAGTGCAGGAAGGACCGCGCGAGGATGAGCTTGAAGTTGCGGGGCACCAGCCCGCGCCCGCGCGAGAGGATGACGACGGATATGCTGCCCGCGACGCCGCGCCAGAGCAGCGCGCCGGCGACGCCGATGGTCGGCAGCGCGTATTTGATGGCGACGTCGGCGAGGGTGATGATGACGAAGCCGCCCAGCGCGATGGTGAGGCCGCGGACCGCCGCCTCGCCGCTGGTGGATCGTCCAACGGTCTGATCCGCTCGCGTCCGCTCGCTACTCATCCCGTGGGGCTTTGTTGGGGGAATGACTCACGTCTCCGGCGTGCCGCCTTCGACGGTCCTGCCTCAGCGGAGGTTCAGCCAAGGACGGCCTCGGCCTGCATGCAGACGGCGCCCGTGCCGTCGCGGGTCTCGGCCACCGCCTGGTCGCCCTCGACGCGCGCCAGGACGGTCAGCGGGTTGCCGGCGAAGGCGGGGCGGCGGCCACGGAAGGCGAAGCGGACCAGCCGCAGGCCGGGCGCGGCGTCCAGGATGGTCTGCGCCAGGAAGGTCGCCTGCAGCGGGCCGTGGACGACGAGGCCGGGATAGCCCTCCTCCTGCGTGACGTAGGGAAAATCGTAGTGGATGCGGTGGCCGTTGCCGGTCAGGGCGGAGTAGCGGAACAGCATCAGCGCGTCGGGCACGAGGTCCAGCCGCGCGTCGCTGGCAAAGTCCGGCGCGGCCTCGCCGGCGCGCACGGCCGCGCCCTCGGCGCCGCGATAGACGATGTCCTGCTCCTCACGCAGCACGGGGCCGGCGGGACCGCTGATCTCGTGCTTCACGGTGACGAAGACGAGCCGGCCGGAGCCGCCGGACTTCTCCGAAACCGCCGTGATGGTGGAGCGCCGCCGCACGACGTCATCCGCGCGCAGCCCGTTCGAGGTGAACTCCAGCCGCCCGCCGGCCCACATGCGGCGCGGCAGGTCGTGCACGGGCGGCAGGAAGCCGCCGCGCTTCGGGTGGCCGTCGGGGCCGATGCCCTCGGGCCGGCGCCAGTCCTGGAAGAGCATCCAGTGCCAGAGCGGCGGGATCTCGTCCTTCGGCACGTCGCGGTCGAGCGTGGCGGCGAGGCCCTCGACCAGGCGCGGGTCCAGCCGGTCCTCATCGATCTCGGTGCGGCCGATATAATCCTGGTAGCTGCTCATGGGTCCTCGCGTCGGAAGAAGCGGTAGTCGGCGAACTCGGCGGTCTGGCGATAGCGCCGGAGGGTCGCCGCGAAGCCGGGATCGCGGCTGAAATATTCGAGATTGTCGAAGTCGCGGCCACAATAGGGGATGGCCGTGTGGCGGGCGACCAGCAGCGCCTCGGGCGGGTGCTGCACGAAGTCGCGCGTCACGCTGTCCCAGATCAGCCGCTCGCCGGGACCCATCTCCGCCGGCTCGCGGTAACGCGCACCGTTGGGCAGGCACTGCTGGTTGGCGGCCTGGACGAGCCAGTCGTTCATGGTGGGCAGGGTCGAGAGCGCGTGCGCGTAGTTCAGCGCCGGGAAGATCGGGTGGATGTCCGGCGAGAGGACGAGGACGCGGCCGCCCTCGGCGATGCGGCGGACCTCGGCGGTGATGACGCCGGGCCAGGAGCGCTCGAAACCGGCGGCACGCCAGGTCTCGGGGTTCAGCAGCCCCTGAAGCGCCAGGAATCCGGCCGCCAGGGCCGCGATGGCGGGGGCGCAACGGGCGCCGTTCCGCAGGTTCACGTCGAGCCAGCGCGCGACGAGAACCACCACGAGGAGCTCGCCCAGCAGCTTGAAGGGCATGACGTGGTAGGACCAGCCGCGCCCCTGCACGACCGCCACGGCGACGGCGCCGAGGCCCGCGAGCGCCAGTATGGGCGCCAGTCCGCGCGGGTGGCGGAGGGCGAGGAAAGCGGCCGGCAGGATGAGCAGCAGAGCCGGCGCCATGCGCTCGTTCAGCAGGATCTCCGTGAGGCTGGCCGGGCTGTGGTAGTAGGCGAGCGCCAGCGGCAGCGCGAAGTTCAGATAGTCGGGAAAGCCCCACCGGATCAGCGCGAGATAAGCCAGCCAGAGCGCGGCCATGCTCCAGGGCACCGGGTCGCGCAGGGCCGCGCGCGGGCCGGCGCGCACAAGCACGTAGAGCTCGACCAGCGCCGGGATCGCCAGGAAATGCGGCTTCAGCGCGAGGAAGACCGCCGCGAGCAGCGCCACCGCCAGGGACAGCACAGGCGACGTGGGCACGCCCTCGGCGCGACGGGCCGCCAGCACCAGATAGGGCAGCGAGGCCGCCAGCATGAGGTGCTCGCGCTGGGCTAAGTCGTAGCCGGCGGTCAGCAGTATCAGCGGCAGGCCGACGCTGACGCAGGCAATTTCGATCGGCCCTGCGGCGAGGCCGCGGCGCAGCCACAGGGCCAATCCGGCACCCAGCGCACAGACGGCCAGGGCCCCGGCCAGAACGGAATGGATGGGCCCGAGCCCAAGCGCGCCCCCCGCCGCCACGGCGCCGCGGGTGAGCAGGAAGACGAGCGGCGGATTCATGTCGATGAGGTCGCGGAACAACAGCTCGCCGTTCCGCCATCGCATCGAGAAATCCAGCACCGCCGCCACGTCGTGGTTCATTGGCGGCGAGAGCACGATCGCGAGGAAAAGGACGCCCGGCAGCGCCGCCAGCGACCAGAAGAGCCACCGGACCTGCGAAGACGGAAGAACCGCTTCCGCAAGCGGCGCGGCCGGCGCATGGGCCGGGCTGAGATCTGGCGGAGGCATCGCTCTGTCGGCTCGTGGGTGGGCGGTCGTGCCGCCTTCCTCCTCTCCTTGCAATGCCATTGCGGCGCTTTCCGGGCGATCTGCCCCGCTTCGGACGCAAGGATGACTTGCAGCCGCCGCTTCGGGAGTCGAGAACAGTCCCGTGGACGCTGCCGAATACGCCCTGATGGACGCGGTCGAGGACCGGATGTGGTGGTATCGCGCCATGCACGGCCATGCCCTGCGCGCGCTGGAATCCCTGCCGGCGGGCGCGCGCGTGCTCGACGCCGGCTGCGGGACGGGCGGCTTTCTCGCGCGCCTGCGCGAAGCCCGGCCGGAGGCCGGGCTCTACGGCGTGGAGTTTGCGGAAAGCGCCGCCGCCCGCGCCGCCGCCAAGGCCGGCGCGCACATCGCCTGCGGGACGGTGAACGCCCTTCCATTTCCGGATACCTGCTTCGACGCCGTCACCAGCCTCGACGTGATCAGCCACGCCGGCGTCGAACCGTCCGAGGCTCTCGCCGAGTTCCGCCGCGTGCTGCGCCCCGGCGGCCTGCTGGTGCTGAATCTGCCCGGCCATGAATGGCTGAAATCCGCCCACGACCTGCGCGTGCACAATGCCCGTCGCTTCGAGCGCTCCGGCATCCGGGCGCTGCTGGAAGCCGCGGGCTTCGCGTCCCCCGACGCGCGCCACTGGAACAGCCTGCTGCTCCCGCTGATGGTGCTGCAGCGCAAGGTCCTGGCCCGCGACGAGGCCGACGCCTCCGACGTGACGCCCTACCCCGGCTGGCTCGACGCCAGCCTCCTCACCATCTGCCGGCTGGAGGCGGCGCTGCTGCGCGCCGGCCTGCGCTTCCCCGCCGGCGGCTCGCTCATCATCACCGCCATCCGTTCCGAAAGCCGCCCATGAACCCCGAAGACTATCCTGTCGGCCC
>JAQGHZ010000437.1 GCA_028291485.1 Rubritepida sp.
TGGCGAGGCCCATGCCGTAGGTGTCATGCCCGTGGAAGGCGAAGCGTGGGCCCCAATGCTCGATGGAGTGCCGCATCAGCCGGCCCACCTGGTCCGGCGCCGCATTGCCGGTGGTGTCGCAGAGCGCAACTTCCATCTCCGGGTCCAATGCCTGGACCCGCTCCACCCATTCCAGCGCCTCGGCCTCCGGCACCACGCCCTCGAAGGGGCAGTGGAAGGTGCAGGAGAGGTTGAAGCGGATCTTCATCCCCTTCGGCGTGTCCCGGACGATGGCCGAGAGGTCGGTGAAGCTCTCCATCCGGGTGCGGTTGAGATTGGCCTTGTTGTGCCCCTCGGTCAGCGACATGAAGAGGCCGAGCCGGTCGGCACCCGCCGCCACCGCCGTCTCGAAGCCGCGCCGGTTAGGCACGAGGACGGTGCATTCCAACCCATCGAGCTGCTTGGCGACCTTCAGCACCTCGCCCGTATCGGCCATCTGCGGGATGGCCCGGGGGCTGACGAAGCTGCCCACCTCCATCCGCGTGACGCCGGCCTCGTGCAGCGCGCGGACCAGGGCGATCTTCGTCTCGGTAGGGACGAAACCCGTGATGGGCTGGAGCCCATCGCGCGGGCTGACCTCGGAGAGCGTGACCTTCATCGGGCTTCCCCCAAAATTTCGTGAAACACATGGTCATTGTCCGCGCCGGCGGCGCGTCCCGTCCAGCGGACCATGTCCGAGGGGGCGACGCCATCCAGCCGGAAGGGCGGCGCGGGATGCAGCACGGGGCCGAGCAGCGGGTCCTGCACCTCCATCACCATCCCTCGGGCGCGGAAATGCGGATCGGTGGCGCAGTCGGCGATATCGTAGAGGCGCGAGCACGGCACCTCGGCGGCGTCGAGCGCGGCTTCGGCGGCGACCGCCGGCAGGGTCTTCGTCCAGGCACCGATCGCCGCGTCGAGCTCGCCGGCATGGGCGCAGCGGCCACCATTGGTCGCCATGCGCGGATCGGCGGAGAGCTCGGGGCGCCCGATCATCTCCATGAGTCGCCGAAAGATCAGGTCCGAATTGCCGGCGATGCAGAGCCATTTGCCATCGGCGCAGAGATAGGTGTTGGTCGGCGCGGCCGTCGGAAGCGCGGCGCCGGCGGGCTGGCGCACCCAGCCGAAGAGGCCATGCTCCGGCAGCATTCCCTCCGTGAGGCTGAACACGCTGCTCACCAGGTCGAGGTCCAGCACCCTGCCCTGCCCCGAACCACGGTCCCGTCCCCAGCAGGAGGAGACCAGCGCCAGCGCGGCGTACATCCCGGCGAGATCATCACTGACGGAGACCCCGCAGCGTGGCGGCGGATGGTCGGTCACGCCCGGATTGGCGGTGAGATGGCGCAGCCCGCCCATGGCCTCGCCGATGGCACCGAAGGCCGGCTTGTCGCGATAGGGTCCGTCCTGCCCGTAGCCGCTGATGCGGGCGATCACGAGGCCGGGATTCTCGGCCTGCAGCACAGCGGGGCCGAGGCCGATCCGCTCGATGTAGCCAGGCCGGAAATTCTCCACCATGGCATCGGCCCGAGCGCACAAAGCCTTCACGCGGCGCTTCCCCTCCTCGCTCTTCAGGTCGAGCGTGACGGAGAGCTTGTTGCGACCATGCACGCTGAACCAGACGGAGTGCCCGTCCTTCTGCGCCCCCCAGCCGCGGAAGGGATCGCCTCCCGGCGGCTCGACCTTGATGACCTCGGCCCCGAGATCGGCCAGCAGCCGCGTGCAGAAGGGAGCGGCGATGTAGTGGCCGAGCTCCACGATCTTCATTCCCTGCAACGGCAGCATGCGTCATCCCCCAGCGATCCGAAGTGGATAGCGAAAAGCCGGGACGGGCGGAACCTCGGGAGTTTTCCCGGCCCGCTAACGCGGCGTTAAGCGGCGACGCCGATATTTCGTCCCGGGAGCCGTCCTCTCGAGGATTGCCGCCGAAGGCCGTCAGGCCAGGCGGCCTCCCAACTTCAGGGGGCGGATGTCCTCATCCGCCCCCTGCTTTTCGTGCGGGATGGCTTGGGCCAAGCTGCGGCCTCCAAGCACGAGAGAATCCCCATGGATGACGCGACCCTGGCGGCCCTGATCCGCGCCGCCGGTCTGGAAGAGACTGCGCGCGAGTTTCCGGACGACGTCCGCGAGGCCCTGGCCACCGTCGCCCGGCAGCGCGCCAGCCTCCCCCGCACCAGCGACCCCACGCTGGAGCCCACGCCCGGCCATCTGGCACCCCGCCGGTGAGCGCGCCGCACCAGCTCAGCCTCGCCGAAGCGAGTGCGCAGATCGCCGGCCGAAAGCTCTCGCCAGTGGAACTGCTGGAGGATTGCCTGGCACGCATCGCCGCGCTGGATCCCAAGCTCAACGCCTTCATCCGGCTGACGGAGGAGGAGGCCCGTGCCGGCGCCCAGGCGGCCGAGACCGAGATCATGCGCAGCGGGCCGCGCTCGGCGCTGCACGGCATCCCCGTCGGCATCAAGGACATCATCGACCTCGCGGGCCATCCCACGACCTGCCACTCCCGGCAGCGCCTGGACCACATGGCGGATCGGGATGCAGCCGTGGTGGCACTGCTGCGCGCCGCGGGCGCGGTCTTCCCCGGAAAACTCTCCACGCATGAGTTCGCGATCGGCGGGCCGGCCTTCGACCTCCCCTTTCCGCCCGCCCGCAACCCCTGGAATCCGGCGCACCATCCGGGCGGCTCCTCCTCCGGCTCCGGCGCGGCGGTGGCGGCGCGCATGATGCCGGCAGCGCTCGGCACCGACACGGGCGGCAGCGTGCGGCATCCGGCCTCGCATTGCGGCCTCGTGGGGCTGAAGCCCACCTATGGGCTGGTCTCGCGCGAGGGCGTCTTCCCCCTCGCCTTCTCGCTCGACCATGTGGGCCCGCTGACCCGCACGGTGCAGGATTCGGCGCTGATGCTGAACGTCATGTCCGGCGGGCACGAGAATTATGCGCGCGACCTCGGCCAGGGCCTGAAGGGGCTGCGCATCGGCTTCGTCCGCCACTTCCACGAGACCGACCAGCCGGCCGACGCCGAAGTGGCGGCCGCGCTGGAGGCCGCCGCGAAGCTGATGGAGGCCGAGGGCGCCACGCTCCGTACCATTACCCTGCCAGCGCTCGGCGAGTTCGCAGCCGTGAACCGCACCATCCTGCAATCCGAGGCGGCGGTGGTGCACGAGGAATGGCTGAAGACCCGCCCCAGCTATTATGCCGGCGTCACGCGCCGCCGCCTGCTGCCCGGCCTCTTCATTCCGGCCGTGGACCTGATGCATGCCGCGCGCGACCGGACCAAGCTGATCGCTGCCGTCGAGGCCGCCTTCGACGAGGTGGACCTGCTGCTCACGGCGAGCAGCATGGATCCCGCCTGCCGCATCGACGACACGGAGGCGGTGGAGCGCACCTATCCCCGCCAGGCGCGCACGCCCTTCAACGTCACGGGCCATCCGGCGGTGACCGTTATGGCCGGACTGTCCTCGGGCGGGCTGCCGCTCTCGCTGCAGCTGGCGAGCCGATCCTTCACCGAGGCGCTGCTGCTGCGCGCAGCGCAGGGCTACGAGCGCGCGGCCCCCTGGAAGGACCGGGCGCCGCCGCTCGATGGTTGATCCCCTGGTCCCCGACGGCGCGGTCGTCGCCGTCGGGCTGAAGAGCGAGGCGGCGCTGCTACCGCGAGGCACGCGCGTGGTGATCTCGGGCGGCGATCCGGCCCGGCTGGCCGCGCTGCTGGAGGCCCTGCCGGGCGACGTGACCGGCGTGCTCTCCTTCGGCATCGCCGGTGGGCTGGCCCCCAACGCCGCTACGGGCGACGTCCTCGTCGCGACGGCGCTGCGCTCCTTGTCGGAAAGCCTGCCGGTCGACCCGGACTGGCGCGCGGCACTGATCCGGCGGACCTCGGCTGCCTCGGCGATCCTGGCGGCGAGCGACAGGCTGCTTGCCTCGGTGGAGGACAAGCGAGCCCTGCACCGCGCGACCCGGGCGGCCGCGGTGGACATGGAGAGCGGCGTGGCGGCGCGCTTCGCCCTGGCGCGGGGCATCCCCTTCGCGGCCCTGCGGGCCGTTGCTGATGGGCCGGAGGACGTCCTGCCCCTGGCCGCGGCGGTCGGGCTCAAGCCGGACGGCTCGCCGGCGCCGCTGCGCGTGCTCGCCGCGCTTGCGCGCCGACCCTGGGAATTGCCGGCGCTGATCCGCCTCGCCAGGGCCAGCGCGGCCGCGCACGAGGCGCTGCGCCGCGCCCTGGATTGATGTTGCCCGCCACCCGCTGCCCGCCTATTGCCGAAACGAATCCGGAGGAAACCCACATGCACCGCCGCGCGCTTCTCGCCGCCGCCGCCACTTCGGGCCTGGCCCGGCCCGCCCTCGCGCAGGAGTGGCCGAACGCACCCGTGCGCGGCATCGTCCCCTTCGCCGCCGGCAGCGCCACCGACATCGTCGCCCGCCTCTTCGCCGAGCGCATGCGCGAGACCCTGGGCCAGCCCGTGGTGGTCGAGAACCGCGCCGGCGCTTCGGGGCTCATCGGCGCCGAATCCGTGGCCCGCGCGACGCCGGACGGGTTGACCGTCCTCTTCGGCACCAATTCGACCAATGCGGCGGCCAACGCTCTTTTCCGCCGCGTCCCCTTCGACATGGAGCGCGACTTTGCCGCGGTCTCGTTGCTCGCCTCGGTGCCGCTGCTCGTCGCCGTGCCGCAGAACAGCCCGTACCGCACGCTGAACGACCTGCTGGCCGCCGCGCGCGTTCGGGCCGAAGCCATTTCCTACGCCTCCACCTCCGCCTCGCAGCGCGTGGCGACCGAGATGCTGGCTTCCATGGC
This sequence comes from Rubritepida sp., assembly GCA_028291485.1. Taxonomy (GTDB): domain Bacteria; phylum Pseudomonadota; class Alphaproteobacteria; order Acetobacterales; family Acetobacteraceae; genus Roseococcus. The sequence continues at coordinate 4,808 of JAQGHZ010000437.1, forward strand.
CGGCGTGAAGATGCTGCACGTGCCCTACCGCTCCTCGCCGCTGGCGGTGCAGGACCTGGTCTCCGGCCGGGTGGACGTGTTCGTGGCCGATCAGGCGGTGATCCTGCCTTCGACGCAGAACGGCCAGCTTCGCGTGCTGGCGGCGACGACCAGGATGCGCTCGCCGCAGCTCCCCGACGTGCCGACGGTGGCCGAGGCGGCGAACCTACCGGATTACGAGCTCTTCGCGTGGTTCGTGATGGTCGTTCCCGCGGCGACGCCCACCCCGGCCATCGCGCGCCTCAACGCCGCCGTCCGCCATGCCGCGGCCAATGCCGAGCTGCGTCAGCGGCTCGGCGACACGCTGGGCATGGCGGTCACGCCCTCCTCGCCGGAGGAGGCGACCGCCTTTGTCCGCAGCGAGACGGTGAAGTGGACCAATGCGATTCGCGCCGCAGGAATCGAGCCCGAGT
>JAQGHZ010000479.1 GCA_028291485.1 Rubritepida sp.
GCCGTACGGCGGTCGTAGCTCAGGTGGTAGAGCGCCAGGTTGTGGTCTTGGATGTCGCGGGTTCGAGTCCCGTCGATCGCCCATCCGTGCTATCTGCGGGACCTGCTCCCGATGAACCTCCCGGCAATCAAACGGGAGATCACGCCGGACATCCATCGCTCCTCATTCCCGGCCTGCTTGCGCTCCAGGGCGCGACGCCGACCCTGGCCTTTCCGGACCGCCCGATCCGATGGTCGTGCCCTTCATGGCCGCCGGCGCCCCCCGATGTCGGCGCCCGTGTGCTGGCCGAGACCATGACGCCGCACCTGGCGCACCCTATCGTGATCGAGAATCGGGTAGGGCTGGTCCTCCACGCGGCGGCGGATGCTCTTCGACAACACCTCCCACGCCGTGCTGCGCCCAATGGCGCTGGAGCCCGTCTCGGTGCTCTCCGAGATGCCGACGGTCATGCCGGGGGCGAATAATTTCCCCGCCCGCGACGTCTGCGAGTTCATCGCTCTCCCCCGGCCCAACCCCAGCCCGCCCCGCCTTGGACGAACCCTGTAGGCTCTGTCATGCTTACGGCGGCTGGGGGGCGGGATTTGGCTGGCGCTGCACAGGTGAAGAGGAGGCCGGCACGGGGGCTTCGCGGCCATCTGACGCTGCTCGGCGCCGTGCTGCTTCTGCCGGCGCTGCTGCTCGGCGGCGGCATGACCTACGACTTCGCCATGCAACTGCAGCATAAGGTGGAGGAGGATCTCACGACCAGCGCGCGCGCGGCCGCGCTGGCCGTGAACGAGGAGCTGGAGGGCGCGCTGATGGTCCTCACCACCCTCGCCACCTCGCCGCACCTCGATCCCGAGGCCTGGCGGCTCGAGGCCTTCCACTGGCAGGCCCGCGAGGTCGCGGCCCAGCTCGAGACCTTCGTCATCCTGATCACGATGGGCAATCTCGGTCAGCAGGCGGTCAACACCGGCCAGCCCCTCGGCGGCCCGCTGCCCAGCGTGCCCAGCGGCGCGGCCTCGGTGATCGCCGCCCGCACCGGCCGCCCCACCTTCGTGCCGCCCGTGTACATGCCGGAGATCGACCGTGCTCTGGCCATCGTCGCCGTGCCGGTGGTCCGCGGCGGCCAGGTCCAGGGCGCACTGGCCATGCCGCTCGCCACCAGCCGGCTGGTACAGCCGCTGCAGCCCCCGCCGGACGCGCTCGGCTCGACCGCCTTCGTTCTGGGGCCGGTCAACCGGCTGGTTGCGCGCCAGCCCGAACCGGAGCGGACCATCACGCGCATCGTCCCCTCGTGGATCTCGGAGGCGATCGGCGACCGGCAGCACGGCATCATCAGGGGCGAGGGGCTGGACGGGTTGTCGTCCTTGATGGCCTTCAGGCGGCTGCCGATCAACAACTGGGTCGTCGTCGTCAGCGTCAGCGAGGCGGAGGCGAGGGCCGCCTGGGAGCCGGCCGTGCTTTGGCGCGTGGGCATCGTGGCGGCGACGCTGCTGCTGGCGCTGGCCACGATGCTGCTGCTGATCCAGCGGTTGATGCGGCCGCTGGAGAACCTCGTGGACGGCTGGCCCGTCCAGCCACCCGGAACAGCACGCGTGGCCGAATTCGAGGCGCTGGCCGCGGCCGTCATCGCCGCCCAGAACGCGCCCCGCCGCGAAGCCGAGGCCGCCCGCCGCGCGGCCGAGGAGAACCTGCTGCTCACGCGTGAGGCCGAGGACGAGCGGCGGCTGCTGAAATCCGTCGTGCAATCCGTGCCCGAGGCCATCTTCGTGAAGGACACGGAACTGCGCTACGTGCTGGTCAACCGCGCTGCCGCCGACGCCTTCGGCCGCAGCGAGGACGAGGTGATCGGCCGCACCGACGCGGAGCTCACCCATCCCGACGTGGCGCGCGAGATGAGCCTCACCGACCGCGCCATGATGAACAGCGGCATCACGCAGGAATACGAGAACCGGGTCGTCCTGCCCGGCCATGGCCACGAGGCGCGCACCTATCTGACCGTGAAGGGGCCCTGGCGCGATTCCTCGGGCCGCATCGCGGGGCTGGTCAGCGTCGCGCGCGACGTCACGCTGCGTCGCGCCACCGAGGAGCGCCTGCGCGCCGCCGAGGAGGCGATGCGCCGCATCGCCCGCGCCGACAGCCTCACCGCCATGGGCGTGGGCGTCGCGCATGAGCTGAACCAGCCACTCACCGCCGTCGCGAATTTTCTTCGCGCGGGCGCGCGCTGGCTGCAGGACGACACGCCCGATCCCGCGCGCATCAGCGCGGCGCGCGAGGCGATGCAGGAGGCCGCGGCCCAGGCGCAGCGCGCCGGCGAGATCGTCCGCCGCCTGCGCGACTTCATCCGCCGCGGCGCGACCGAGCAGAAATACGTCTCGCTCGGCCCGCTCATCGCCGACGGCGTGGCGCTTATCTGCGCCGCGCGCGGCGAGGAGAGCCTGCCTATCGCCCTCGACCTCGCGATCAGCGGCTGCATCGTGATGGCCGACGAGGTGCAGCTCCAGCAGGTCTTCGTGAATCTGCTGCGCAATGCGATCGAGGCGACGGAGGAGCTGAGGGACCGCGGGCTCTCCGTCTCGCTCCGCCGCGAGGATGGGCGCGCCGTGCTGCGTTTCGTCGATGCCGGGCCCGGACTGCCGCTGGAGGTGAAGGAACGGCTCTTCGAGCCTTTCGTCTCGACGAAGGAGGGGGGAATGGGCATCGGCCTCGCCATCTGCCGGGCGATCGTGGAGGCGCATGCCGGCCGCATCGTGGCCGAGGCGCGCGATGGCGGGGGGACGGTGATGCGCATCGATCTGCCGCTCGCCCGCGCGGAGGGATCCGGATGATGAACCGCGTGGTGCATGTGGTGGACGACGACACGGCGGTGCGCCGCTCGCTCGCGATGCTGTTGCGCTCGGCGAGCCACGAGGTCGAGACCTATGGCAGCGCCGAGGCGCTGCTGCAGGCGGCGGAGGCGACCGGGCTCGCCCAGGGCTGCATCGTGCTCGACGTCCGCATGCCGGGCATGGACGGGCTCTCGCTCATGGAGGCGCTGTCGCAGCGCGGCATCCGCCTGCCCGTGGTGGTCGTGACGGGCCATGGCGACATCCCGCTGGCGGTACGGGCGATGCGCGCGGGCGCGCTGGACTTCGTCGAGAAGCCCTATGCCGAGGAGCGCATCCTGGAGGCCGTCGGCGGCGCGCTGTCCTCCTCGCGCGAGGCCAGCCGGCAGCGGGTGCTCGCAGTGCAGGCGCAGGCGAAGATGGGCGCGCTCTCGCCGCGCGAGCGCGAGGTGCTGTCCGCGCTGGTCGAGGGCAAGGCGAACAAAGTGATCGGCTTCGAGCTCGGTATCAGCCCGCGCACGGTGGAGGTGCACCGCGCGAACCTGATGGAGAAGCTCGGCGTGCGCAGCCTGCCCGAGGCGGTGCGGATCGGCCTTGCGGGCGGGCTCGGCGGGCCGGGATAGCTTGCCGCCCGGCCAAGGCCGAGCCAGCATCCCGGCGTCCCATCCGGAGAAGCCCCGCCGCATGTCCTCGACCCGCCTCGCCGCCGATCGCGGCTTTCGCTACGTGCCCGGCGTCTACCAGTATTCCGCGGGCGTGGCGGCCGAGCCCGGCTTCCGCATCGAGCGCGTGCGCTTCGCCAATCCGGTGCCGATGGCCGCCGGTTTCGCTGTTATCGCCGAGGTGCTGGCGGCGGCGGGGCGGCCGAAGACGGCCTTCTGCGCCTGCGAGCTGCGTTCGCCCGCACCCTTCACCGAGCAAGGGTTTTCCGAGTTCAACAAGGTCTACGGCGGCGTGCTTACCGAATGGGGCATCTTCCTGGACGGCGAGAATCCCGTGGCCCGCAGCAACGTCTGCCCCGAGGTCGCGCCGCCGGCGGAGCCCGGATTCCATGCCTTCAGCTACACGGTGCCGGACGCGGATGCCGCGCCGAGCTTCGTCGTCGCGGGCAGCGGCGAGTCCCAGGAAGGCAAGGGCAACTACCGCGACCACACCGTCGCCCTGGGCGACCTCTCGCCGGCCGGCCTGCTCCAGAAGGCGCAGTTCGTCCTCGGCGAGATGGAGCGGCGCATGACGGCGCTGGGCTGCGGCTGGGCCGATACGACCGGCGTTCAGGTCTACACCGTGCACGACCTGCATCCCTTCCTGGCGACCGAGATCGTGGGCCGAGGCGCCGCGCGGCATGGGCTCACCTGGCAATTCTGCCGCCCCCCGGTGCAGGACCTGGAATACGAGATGGATTGCCGCGGCGTGCCGACGGAGCGGGTGCTTCCGTCACCGTGACTCCTGGGCGGTGACGGGCTGCGCGCTTCCTGGGCAAAGCTTGTCCGGAAAGCGACGTTCGGATGGGAAAGGGGCCTTGACCAGTCTGCCCTCCCCGCAAGGATCGAACGTCCCGCCAGGAGGTCCGCGCCATGCCGTCCGTCCGCCTCACCCGCCGCGCCGCCGCGGCCGCGATGCTCGCCTCGCCCGCACTCGCCCAGGCGCCATGGGCGCCGAGCCGCCCCGTCCGGATCGTCATCCCCTTTCCGCCGGGCGGCACGATGGACCCGGTCGTGCGCCTGTCGCAGACCTTCCTGCAGCAGGAGCTGGGCCAGCCCGTCGTCATCGACTACAGGCCCGGCGCCGCCACGGTGGTCGGCACGCAGGAGGTCGCGCGCGCGGCGCCGGACGGCCACACGATGATCATGGTGGCCAATAGCTTCGCCGCGAACATCACCCTCCGGCCGAGCATGCCCTACAACTCGCTCCGCGACTTCGCGCCGATCGTGATGTGCACCGTCGTGCCGCACGTGCTCGTGGTGCACCCCTCCGTGGCGACCGATTTCGCGGGCTTCCTGGAGGCCGGGCGCAAGCCGGGTCCGGGCCTCGCCTTCGGCTCCTACGGCATCGGCACCTCGAACCATCTGGGCGGCGAGCAGTTCCGGGAGCTCGCCGGGCTCAACGCCACGCATGTGCCCTACAGCGGCGGCTCGCAGGCCGGCACCGACCTCATCGGCGGCCGGCTGCAGTTCATGTTCACCAACCTGCCCGACGTGATCCAGCCGGCGCAGGCCGGCCAGATCCGCGCCATCGCCATCTCGGCCGAGGCGCGCACCCGCGAGCTGCCGGACGTGCCGACCATGGCGGAGCTGGGCTTTCCCCTGGTGCTCTCGGACAGCTGGTTCGGGCTGCTGATGCGCTCGGACGCCCCGGTGGCGGCGCGGGCGCGGCTGGAGGCGCTCTGGATCGCGGCGCTGGCACGGCCGGAGGTGAAGGGCCGGCTGGAAGAGACCGGCTTCACCATCCTCGCCCGCCCTTCGGCGCAGTTCGGCACGGAGATCAGGCGCTACTCCGGGACTTATGCGCAGGTGATCCGCGCTAACAACATCCGGGTGGAATAGACGCGGCGGCTCGCCGCCCGGCGATCGGGTCGAGCGCAAGCGCGAGCGCGACGACACCTCCGCCCACCCAGCTTGCCGCAGAGGGCTGCTGCCCGAAGGTCAGCCCCATCCAGAGCGGCGCCAGTGGCAGCTCGAGATTGCCCAGCAGCGCCACCCGTGCGCCCGCCAGGAGCCGGCTGCCCAGGGTGAACAGCAGCAGGCCGAGCCCGAACTGCATCGAGCCGAACGGGCGAGCCAGGGGGATCGATGCCCGTCACCTCGAAAGGGCGGGCGAGGGGCCCAGGCCAGCACCACGCAGGCCAGGGCGGAGAGGAGCTCGCCGCCAACATGGGCGGGTCGCGATGCTGCCGGATGACCACCATCATGGTCGCGATCCACATTGGGATCGCCATCGCATGCGCATAAGGAATGCCAGCGCCATCCGGCGCCGGGATACAAATCAGCGCGTGGCCCAGGCCTCCTGGCGCTGCCAGCGGAACTGGCCGCCCTCGCTGTGGAAGACGGTGCCGGAGAGGAGCCGGATGCGGCAGGCATCGCCACGCGCGGGCTCGGTCGTGCTGATGCCCTCGATCATGCGGCCGCCGATCTCGGCCAGGACCCGCGCGCCGCCGGCGCCCTCGGGCCGGACGAAGCGAACCACGCCCTGCGCCGCATGCGCCGGCTCGATCCGAACCTCATGGGGGCGGAGGAAGAGGAGCGCCTCGCCATCCGGCAGCTCCACCGCGATGTCTTCGAGCCCGAATTCCGAGGCGCGCGCCACACGGCCCTGGATGCGCACCAGCAGCCGCGTCGCCTCGCCAAGGAAGCCGGCCACGAAGGCCGTCGCCGGTGCTTCCAGCAAGGCACGCGGCGTGTCGAACTGCACGATGCGGCCGGCCTCCATCACGGCGAGGCGGTCGGCCATCTCCATCGCCTCTTCCTGGTCGTGCGTGACGAGGATGGAGGTGATGCCCAGCCGCTCGTGCAGGCCGCGCACCCAGCGGCGGACCTCCTTGCGCACCAACGCGTCGAGCGCACCGAAGGGCTCGTCCAGCAGCAGGAGCTGCGGCTCGATGGCCAGCGCACGCGCCAGCGCGACCCGTTGCCGTTGCCCGCCGGAGATCTGCTCGGGATACCGGCCCGCGAGCTCGGGGATCTGCACCAGCTCCAGCAGCTCGCGCACGCGGCGCTGGATCTCGGCCTCGGGCGGGCGGTGGGCGCGCGCCCGCACGCGCAAGCCGAAGGCGACGTTTTCGGCCACGCTCATGTGGCGGAACAGCGCGTAGTTCTGGAAGACGACGCCCACGCCGCGCTCCCGCGCCGGCACGGCGGCCACGTCCGCGCCGGCGATGCGGACCTCGCCCCCGTCGGGGAAGTCGAGGCCGGCGAGGATGCGCAGCAGCGTTGTCTTGCCCGAGCCGGAGGGGCCGAGCAGGGCGGCGAACTCGCCCGGCCGCAGCGAGAGGCTCACGCCCTCCAGGGCGGCGGTGGCGCCAAAGCGGCGGACGACATTCACGACCTCGACGGTCAAGCGGCATCTCCCATCCGGCGCCGGGCGAGCGCCTCCAGCAGCGCCTTGGCGCCCAGCGTCACGAGGCCGAGCAGCGCGAGCAGCGAGGCCACCGCGAAGGCGCCCACGAACATGTACTCGTTGTAGAGGATCTCGACATGCAACGGCATGGTGTTCGTCTGCCCGCGGATGTGTCCGGAGACGACGGCGACCGCGCCGAATTCGCCCATCGCGCGCGCGTTGCAGAGCAGCACGCCACTCAGCAGCGCCCATTTCACGTTGGGCAGTGTCACGCGGCGGAAGATATCCCAGCCGCCGGCGCCGAGCGTGGCCGCGGCCTCCTCCTCGTCGCGCCCCTGCTCCTGCATGAGCGGGATCAGCGTGCGCGCGACGAAGGGGAAGGTGACGAAGACGGTGGCCAGCACGAGGCCGGGGAGGGCGAAGATGATCTGGATGTCGTGCTCGCGCAGCCAGGGCCCCAGAAATCCCTGCGCGCCGAAGAGCAGCACGTAGACCAGGCCCGAGATGACGGGCGAGACCGAGAAGGGCAACTCGATCAGCGTGATCAGCAGCCGCCTGCCGGGGAAGTCGAACTTCGTGATGGCCCAGGCCCCCGCGATGCCGCCGATCGTGTTCACCGGAACGGCGATCGCGGCGACCAACAGGGTCAGGCGGACTGCCGCCAGCGAATCCTCGTCCAGGATCGCTTCCAGCGCCGGTTCCCAGCCCCGCCGCAGGGCCTCGGCGAAGACGGCGGCCAGCGGCAGGAGCAGGATCGCCACCGTCAGCACGACGGCGGTGGCGATGGCGAGCCATCGCAGGGAGCGCGGATCGGCGATCGCGGCGCCGCTCATGCCCGCCCCCGCCGCAGCGCCCGCTGCCAGAGGTTCAAGCCGAAAAGGATCAGGAGGGCCATTAGTAGCATGGCAAGCCCAATGGCCGAGGCGGCGGGATAGTCGAACTGCTCGAGCTTGGTGACGATGAGCAGGGGCGCGATCTCGCTCACCATCGGCACGTTGCCGGCGATGAAGATGACGCTGCCGTACTCGCCCACCGCGCGGGCGAAGCCGAGGCCGAAGCCGGTGAGGAGGGCGGGCCAGAGCGTCGGCAGAACGACGCGCCGGATGGTCTGCGGGCGCGTCGCGCCGAGGGTGGCCGCGGCTTCCTCCGCCTCCGGCGAGAGGTCGCGCAGCACGGGCTCGACGGTGCGCACGAGGAAGGGCAGGGCGACGAAGACCAGCGCCACCACCACGCCGACGGGGGTATAGGCGACCTGCACGCCGATCGCGGCCAGCGGGACGCCCAGCCATCCATTGGGCGCGAAGAGCGCGGTCAGCGCGAGGCCCGCGACCGCCGTGGGCAGCGCGAAGGGCAGGTCCACCAGCGCATCCAGCACACGGCGGCCGGGGAAGTGGTAGCGCGTGATCACCCAGGCCATCAGCAGTCCCAGCGGCGCGGCGATCGCCGTCGCCAGCAGGGCGGCGCCGAAGGAGAGGCGCAGCGCGGCCAGCACGCGCGGCTCCGCCAGGGTCCGAATGACCCCTGCGACACCGAGTTCCCAGGGCCGGATGGCGAGAGCGGCCAGCGGCACCAGGACGATCAGGCCGAGCCAGGCGAGCGTGACGCCGAGCGAGACCCCGAAGCCGGGAAGGACGTGGCGTCGCGTGGCGGCGCTCGCGCTCAACCTCCTATCGTCCTGGTCGGTAGATGCGGTCGAAGACGCCGCCATCGTTGAAATGGATGCGCTGCGCCTCCGCCCAGCCGCCGAAGGTCTCGTCGATGGTCGCCATCTCGATGCCCGGGAAGCGCGAGCTGTTGGCGCGGAGCACCGCCTCGTCGCGCGGGCGGTAGAAGTGCTTGGCGGCGATGCGTTGGCCCTCCTCGGTATAGAGATGGTTTAGATAGGCCTCGGCCAGCGCCTTCGTCCCGCGCCGCTCGACATTCTGGTCGACGACCGAAACCGGAGGCTCGGCCAGGATGGAGAAGGAAGGATAGACGATCTCCACGCCGCTGCGGCCGAATTCCTGCAGGGCGAGATGCGCCTCGTTCTCCCAGGCGAGCAGCACGTCGCCCTGGGCGCGCTGCACGAAGGTGGTCGTGGAGCCGCGCGCGCCCGTGTCCAGCACCGGCACCTGTCGGAAGAGCTGCGCCACGGCCTCCTCGGCCTTGGCCGCATTGCCGCCGGGTTGGCGCAGCGCCCAGGCCCAGAAGGCGAGGTAGTTCCAGCGCGCCCCGCCCGAGGTCTTGGGATTGGCCGTGATGATGGAGACGCCCGGCTTGAGCAGATCGCCCCAGTCGCGGATCCGCTTCGGGTTCCCGCGCCGCACCAGGAAGACGACGGTGCTGGTATAGGGCGAGGCGTTCTGCGGCAGGCGCTTCTGCCAGTCGCGCGCGATCAGCCCACGCTCGGCGATGGCGTCGATGTCGTAGGCCAGCGCCAGCGTCACCACGTCCGCCGCCAGCCCATCGATGACGCTGCGCGCCTGCCGGCCCGAGCCGCCATGCGAGGTGTTGATGGAGGGGCGCGGGTTCCCCTGGCCGGCCCAATGGGCGGCGAAGGCCGCGTTGAACTCGCGATAGAATTCGCGTGTCGGGTCGTAGCTGACATTGAGCAGCGCCGAGGCCGGCTGGGCCCGGGCCCGGGAGGGCTCTGCCAGGCCGGCGAGGGCGAGCGCGGACCCGCCGGCGAGCAGCGATCGGCGCGGTAGAGGCGGGACGGTCATGCGTCGGGTCTCCTACGGAGTGAAAGTTGGGAGGGGGCCGCTCAGTTGCAACCCGAGGTGGCAGGATCAGGCAGGACGCCGTCCTCGCTGCCTGTTCCGCGCGCTAGGCGCTCACCCTCTCCGCTTGTCGCCGGCGGAGCGGTCCTTCGGGGCCGTCTCAGGCGACGCCTTGCCAGCGTTTTTCCTCCCATGACCTTGGCCGGAGCCTCCGGGCTCCGGCCATCTTTTCGGCTACGTGAATTAACGGCGTCTGGCCTTGAATGGTTCGGCACCTCTCCAAGATGCCGCCCTGTTCACGACAGAGGATGACGACATGCGTCACATTCCTTCCGGATTCTCTCGCGTCCCGTGTCACGGGATCCGTCGCCGTGGCTGAGCCGCGGCCGTCGTCGTTGCCCGATTTCCTCATTCCGCGCGCCATTTTGGCGCAGGAGTTGCCCATGCGCCTTTCCGTCCCTGTGACCCACGCGGGTTCCTTCATCGCCGTCGCCGCCCAGGGCGAGGATACCGGCTGGTTCCTGATCGCCATCGATTCCCGGCTCGAGGCGCTCGACCGCGCCAGTTTCGGCAGCGCCCGCGAGATCGAGGCCGCGGCGCACGCCCATCTGCGCCGCATTTCTTCCACGCCGCCGCCCCGGCTGTCCTGACCTTGCGCGTTCGGGGGTGTATGAGCCCGGGAACCTGTTCCCCGGAGTATTTCCCGATGCTACGTCGTTCAATTCTGGCCCTGCCGTCCCTGCTGTCCGGCCTCGCCGCCGCCTCCGCCGGGGCGCAATCCGCCGAGCTCGGCACGCAAGCCCGGCCGGTGCGCGTTGGCGTCACCCAGGGCGTCCACGCCCAGACCTTCGAGAAGGTACGCGACCTGCTGGCCGCCGATGGCTTCTTCACGCGCGCCATCGAGTTCGGCGACTTCATCCAGCCCAATGCGGCGCTGGCCGGCGGAGACATCGAGGCCAATGCCTACCAGCACCTGCCCTTCCTCGAGGCGCAACGCGCCCAGCGCGGCTACGATTTCGTGCCGGTCGGCAAGACGGTGCTGACGCTGATGGGCGTCTTCTCGCGCAAGCACCGGAGCCTCGACGCGCTGCCCGGCGGCGCGCGCGTCGCCATCCCGAACGACCCGACCAATGGCGGCCGCGCATTGCTGCTGCTGGCGCAGAACGGGGCCTTTACGCTGCGTCCCGGCGCCGATCATCGCGCGACGATCGCCGACATCGTGGCCAACCCGAAGCGCATCCGCATCGTGGAGCTGGAGGCCGCCTCCATCGTGCGCGCGCTGGACGACGTGGATGCCGCCGCGATCACGGGTAACTTCGCGGTGCCAGCGGGGCTGAACCCGCTGCGCGACTCGCTGGCCCGCGAGACGGAACAGAGCGTCTACACCTGCCTCGTCGTGGTGCGCCGCGCGGATGCGGAGCGCCCCTGGGCGCGCCGGATCGCGCAGGGCTATGCGCGGCCGGAGGTGAAGGCGTTCGTCGAGACGACCTTCGGCGGCGCGGTGATCGTCGGCGCGTAGCTACCGTGCCGCGGTGACCCGCCAGACGACATTCCCCACGTCGTCGGCCACCAGCAGCCCGCCGCGCCCGTCCGGCGTCACGCCGACGGGCCGGCCCCTCGCGCGGCCCTCAGCATCGAGGAAACCGGTCAGCACGTCGATCGGCTCCCCCTGCGGCCGCCCGTCCAGGAAGGGCACGAAGATCACCTTGTAGCCGCTCGCGGGCCGCCGGTTCCATGAGCCGTGCTGGCCGACGAAGGCGCCCGCCGTGAAGGGCACGGGCAATCCGCTCCGCGCCGTGATCGCGAGGCCGAGC